>JAVZOJ010000001.1:0-29827 GCA_038882355.1 Candidatus Micrarchaeaceae archaeon
TTTGAAGTCGCAACAGGAGCTTCTTACAGCAATGCAAGAAAAGAAATATCCTATCACAGGGCAGAGCGAGCTTAGTTCTGGCGCAATGGTGAGAACAGAGCCAGTTCCATGTGACTTTATACTTGTTGCTGCAGGAAACCTTCAGGATATAGAGAGGATGCACCCGGCTTTAAGGTCAAGAATAAGGGGATACGGATATGAAGTATATATGGAATCTTCCATGCCAGACACTGAAGAAAACAGGAAGAGGCTCATCAGGTTCATTGCCCAAGAGATAAAAAAAGATGGCAGGATACCGCCGTTCAGCTACGAAGCGTGCATGGAGATAATAGAAGAGGCAAAAAGAAGGAGCGGAAGGAAAAACAGGCTCACCCTGGTGCTTAGGGACCTTGGAGGCATCGTAAGGGCTGCAGGAGACATAGCAAAAGAAAACGGCAAGAATATCGTAGAAAGGGAAGACGTGGAAAAGGCTCTAGGAATATCTAAGCCGATAGAAGCGCAGTTCGTTGAGCAGATATTGCAATACAGCAAAGACTATCAGGTATTTAGAAAGAAAGGATTTGCCATAGGAAGGGTAAATGGCTTGGCTGTTATAGGGACCTCTTACCTTTCTGCCGGCCTCGTCCTCCCTATAGTAGCAGAAGTGACTCCTGCAAGTTCAAAGACCGAAGGAAAGCTAATACCTACAGGCAAGCTTGGAAAGATAGCCCAAGAGGCAGTGAAAAACGTAAGCGCGATCATAAAGAGACACATAGGAAAGGACATGGCAAATTACGACATACACGTGCAGTTCGTGCAGGCTTCTTCTGGAGTAGAAGGGGATAGCGCAAGCATATCTGTTGCAATCGCAGTAATATCTGCTCTTGAAGGCATACCTGTAGACCAAAGCGTGGCCATGACAGGCTCGCTTTCCGTGAGAGGAGATGTGCTTCCTGTAGGAGGGATTACAAACAAAGTAAAGGCTGCAATAGAAGCAGGAATGAGAAGCGTTATTATTCCTTATGCAAACAAAGACGATATTTACATCTCAAAAGATGAGCTGAAAAAGATAAAAGTGATTCCTGTGAAGACCTTTGCTGATGTAATAAAGAATTCATTCAAGAAAGGAAAGAGGTCAGACGCGCTAGTGAAGGAGCTACAGCAATATATGAATAGCGACTCGAAAGAAAGGAGCCCTATAACGTCTTTGGGTGTTTTGGGTGCAAAAAAACTCGAAAATAAAGCTTGAAGAACTCGGAAATAGGCTTGTGGAGGAAATCTATTCAGGAAAACCTCCTAAGTTTACAACATATGCAAGGACGAGGTCAAACATAATATATGATGAAAAGCAGAGAGTACTAAGACTGGGAGAAGCAAAGGAGGAAAGGAATTTCTTTAATATAAGCCAGTCAAAAAAGTTTATGCAGACAATCGCAATAGCAGCGAAGTGCCACAAGTTTTTGTCAGAAAATTTGCATACTTCAATCAGGGGGCTCTTTTATCAGCTGAAGTTCTCTTTCGGGGAAGAAATAGAAGAAAATATGTTCAACGAGCAGGAGGAATCCAACCCGCTTATAGAGGACCTTGAGGTGGCGCTTGGGGTAAAGAGGGAAGACTTGAACCTGAACGCAAAGAGGAGAGGGGTGCTTGTTGGAAATATGAAAGTGATAGACAGATTCGGAGGGGACCTTACTGAGATTGATTGCAGCAAAGTAGGGAGAGGCGGTTGGGCCATACCTAGCGATGTAGACAACGAGATAGAGTTCAAAGACATTAACGCAAAGTATGTCCTTGTGGTTGAGAAAGACGCAGTTTGGCAGAGGCTCAATGAAGACGGGTTCTGGAAAAAAGAGAATTGCATATTAATAACCCCTGAAGGGCAAGCGGCGAGGGGCACAAGGAGGCTCATAAGGAAGCTTGCAGACATGGGCCTGCCAGTATATGTATTTACAGACTCAGACGTATGGGGATGGTACATTTATTGGACCATAAAGACAGGCAGCATAAACCTTGCCTACATTAGCAAAGAGGTGGCTACGCCAGAAGCAAAGTTTATAGGCGTGTGCATGGTATCTGACATGGAAAGGTACGACTTCCTAAAGAAGCTCACAATAAACGCTACAGACCTGGACATAAAGAGGGCCCAAGAAATGCTGAATTATGAATGGATAAAAAAGCACGGAGAATGGGTCAGGGAGCTTGAGACTGTGATAAAGACTAAGAAAAAGCTCGAGCAAGATGCGCTTCAGGCCCCAAGGCTCACATTTATAGGGGACTATATTAGGGAAAAGATAAGCAAAGAAGAATTCTTGCCATAGCGTTACCAAGGCAATGTCCCTAGATCTTCAAGGCCAAGCCTGCTCAATGCGCTCTCTTGGTCGTCATAATAGGCCTTGCAGAATTCGTTTATGCTGTGCACATCCCTCATGCCTCTCTTGTTAAGCTCCTCGAGGATCCTTGCCCTTCTCTGCTCTTCAAGTATTATTTCCGTAGGGTGGTATCCGGTAAGCTTTGAGAGCGTGTCCCTGTAAGATATACTTGGAAGAACCTCGGAAGATTTGTGTGTTTTGTAGTCATACTTATAAAGGTCTGATAGGAGAATTTGCGTTTCTATCCCAGAGATTTCGCTTACTTGGGTTATTTTCCTCACATATTTTCCATATTCATTGACCTGAGAAACTACAATAAGAGCGTCGATAAGAGGCACTATGTCCATCTCTACGTTCATTGGTGAATGCTGAAGCCTTGTTACAATGTCTCTTGCTGTGCTCGCATGTATTGTTGTCATGGATATCTTCCCTATGTTCATCGCAGTCATCATGTCTTTTGCCTCGCTCCCCCTCACCTCTCCTATTATTATTATGTCAGGTCTCATTCGTAAGGCAGCCTTGACAAGGTCTGCCATCGTAACGTCTTCGGCAGTCTCAAGCCTTACGCAATTCTCCTGGGTATCTGTGTAAAGCTCATAGGTCTCTTCTATCGTTATTACCCTTGCCTCTGGCCTGAAGAAGCTAAACATCGCGTTGAGGAGCGTCGTCTTCCCAGCGGCAGGAAGGCCTCCTATTACCAAGTTTGCGGGCCTTACTTTTAGTCCTTCTGCATAAAGCCACAGCCTTGCAGCGAGGTTATAGCTGAGCTCCCCCAAGTTTATCAAGTCAATAATGCTTAGCGCCTTCCCTTTAAAGTTCCTTATTGTAATGTTTGGCCCCAAAGGGGACTCAACGACATTCGCCCTTGAGCCGTTGGGAAGGTGCATGTCGAATATCTTTTCCTCAGAGCTTGTGGTTGCAAAGAGCGCCATCTTTTTAACGATGAGATCCAACTCCTCCCTGTCTCTTATCGCGTCTTCGACCTTGACAGAACCTTTTCCAGAGACGTAGACAAACATGTTTTTGGTATTATTTACCATAATGTCTTCTACGCTCTCGTCAGAGAGGTATTTTCCTATCGGTCCATAAGAGAAAATGTCGTTATAAATTTTTTCAATGTCTTCTTTTGAGGCGCTCGCATCAATCCTTCTTGCTTCGTTAAAAATCATTTCTTTCTTTTCGTTGTCGTTTAGCCCAAGCAACTTTCCTTTCAAATTGGTTAATATTCTCTTCTCCAATTCCAATAAAGGCTTTTCAATCATAGAGTATTTTTCTTAAGAAAAGGATATAAAGTTAAACTTTTCAGAAATCTTTATAATACAAGGGTTGAGTATTAATTAGTGGTGCTATTTTGAAAAAGGAATATCTTTTGCTTAGAGAAATAAAGAGACTGAAGTCAATAAGAGGCACAGGGACGCAGCTGATAAGCGTATACATACCCGCAGGCTTCTCAATAGCGGAAGAGATGAGCAGGCTAAGAGACGAATACAGCCAATCGTCAAATATAAAGTCAAAAACTACGAGGAACAACGTCTTGTCAGCGCTTGACAAAATAATGCAATACCTAAAGCTCTTCAAAGAGGTACCTAAAAATGGGCTTGCCATATTCTGCGGAAACATCTCTCAGGAAGAAGGAAAAGACCAGATCGAGCTTTTTTCCATAGAGCCGCCCCATCCTCTTAAAGTGAACATATACAGGTGCGACTCGACATTTTTGCTTGATCCGCTTGAAGAGATGCTTTCGATAAGGGAATCTTATGTGCTCCTTGTTATGGATGGTAGAGAGGCAACGGTTGCGACAATGAGGGGCTCGCACATACAAATAGTAAAAAGGCACAATTCAACTGCGCACGCAAAAGTAAAAAAGGGCGGCCAGAGTGCAAGAAGATATGAAAGGCTAAGGGAGGAAAGCATAGAAGACTACTATAAGAGGGTGTCTGAAACAATAAACTCTTTGTTCGAGCAAAACAATTTTTCTTTTCAAGGGCTTATCATAGGGGGTCCTGGCCCTGCGAAGGAAGATTTCTCAAAAGGGAAATACCTCAACTACCGTGTGAAGATACTTGGAATATACGACACAGGTTATACTGACGAATATGGACTGAGGGAGCTTGTAGACAAAGCAGAAGAATTGCTAAAGGAAGAGCAGGCAACAAAGGAGAGAAAGGTTATTGAAAAATTTAAAAGCGAAGTAGTAAGAGATGGGCTTGCGACATACGGGTACGAAAATACATTGAAGGCAGTAAAGGGAAACCAGGCAAGCCTGCTTATAATAGATGAAGAATTGGAGCTATATAGGGTAAAATACCTTTGTGAAAAGGAAAACATAGAGTTTGAGAAGGTAGAAAAAGGCAACGAAAGACAGAAGGTCCATGAATGCGGGGGCGGGTTGAAAGTTTTGAAGGAAAGCGACGCAATAGAAGAGATTATAGATGAGGCAGAAAAAAGAGGAATAAGTATACAAATGGTATCTGAAGAAAGCCCTTATGGGAAAGAATTCTTTATGGGCTTTGGAGGCATAGGGGCTTTGCTAAAGTACAAATAAAATGCACATAAAGCAACAAAAAGGTGGGAAGAGGAAGGAAGGTGGGGAGGGTGGGTTTTTAAAAATCAAGACCTTCCTCGACCCAAATAATATATTGACAATATAATTTAAATATCTTTCATACTTTGAAAATTTTTTGCGGAATTTTTCGGATTTTGATAAACAATAGAGTCCAGCGCAGCTTCTACCTTATTAGGTTCGCCCACTCCCAAAATGAAAGAATTGGTTCCAAGTATGTTGCTAATTTCTTCTTTTTCTTCTTTGGGGATTTCGTAACTGCTCAATAGTATCAATACGCCAAACTTGTTCTCTATTTCTTTCACCTCTTCTTTTAACAATTCAATTTCTCTTTCTATTCCTGTGGCTATAGCCCTTGCGTTGCCGTAAAGCTTGCTAGAGATAAGCGGATGCTTCGAATAAGCCATTATGCCTGTAACGTCAAAATAGTTGGACCTTCTCCTTTTCATTGCAGAAGGATTTTCCACAATAAGGCCAAATATATTCCCAATAATTACTATCGCCCCTCCCAAAACATCTTGCAAAGAGACTGCTTCTTTCAAGAAAATAGAGGACAGCGCAAATGTAATAAATGGAGAAATAAGCATAATATTTCCGACAAAAGATGGATCCAGGCCTTTTAATGCGTAAAAGTAAAAGAATCCGGCTATAAAATATGCGAAGAGAGCAGTTGTAAAAGCTTCAAGGAGGAAAGTAGAGCTCAGAGTGATGTGATAGAATGGGAGGAAAAAGGAGATAAAAAGAAGGGAAAAGATGTTAAACAAACAAAGCTGAACAATTATGTTCACATTGACTTTTTTTGCCAGAACGTTTGAAATGGCAGTAAAGAATGCAGAGAGAAATACAAGAACGAGGTACTTGCTTGCTTGGATATTGACCCCATAAAGGATCGTAAAAGAAAACGCAATAAAGGAAATGAGAGAGACAAACAGCCTTCTTGCGCTTACTCTGTTGCCCAGAAGCAGTGTTATGAGCGGTATTGTCATAAGCGGCCAGCTTCGCGAAACAACGTAGGCCAAATTTACTCCTGTGTGCAGTTCTCCTATTGTCAAAAGAAGCCCTGCAACTGCGAAATTTAGAACACCTGCAAGAGAAATCATTGTGAGCTCTCTCCACTTTAAATTCGCCTTTACTTTCTTCCTGTTCTTAAATAGCGCTAAAGAAGAAATAATAGAGGAAAAGAGAAACGTGAAGAAAAGGAAAGGCACAGTTCCGCTAGATCTTCCGCCTAAATATAGAAATATGGGAAGAGATGCTAAAATAAGAAGGGAAATAAAAAGGTAAACGAGGCTTTTTATTAAGGCTTCCACAGCATAACTTTTAATAAAATGTTTTTATATATTAGCTAAATATTAAATTTTATTGCACACATTTTCGGAAATTGGTAAGTGGTTCATTGAAAGAATATGGTTACATAAAGAAAGTCATCACAAGGGTATTGAGCGAAGACTGCAGGACAAGCATTACAGAACTTTCGAAGAAAATAGGGATTTCTAGAAATAGCGTAAGGAAATATTTGCTGCAGATAGAAAAAGAATTCAAGCCAAAGTATACTATAGAGCTTGACAAAAACCTTTTGAAAATAGCAAATAGGCATTTCGTTGTGGCGAAGTTTAAGAATCGCCCTTCAGAAAAGGAGCTAAAGGAGATTACAGAAAAAGACATTAATATTCAGATAGCCGCTATTACCAAAGGAGACTTTGATGCATTTTTCTATTTGGAAGCAATAGAAGGGAATGAATATACAGAAGCGGAGAACAGGCTCTCGGTGTCACTTTCTAAGTTTACCCCTACAATCTCGCCTTCATACATCACTTCGCTCCAAACTGGCTTCCTCCCCTCTTCTGAAGCCTTTATAAAGAAGGCCCTTGGCGCAAGCGAAACAAAAGAAGTGGATCTGAAAATCATATTGGAGCTTATGAATAATGCAAGAGAAAGCTACAGAGAGATAAGCAAGAAAGTAGGAATAAGTGAAGATTCAGTAAGGTATAGGACGTTCAGACTCAAGGAGATGGGGTTGATAAAAAGATTTACAATGGCATATATGAGCCCTCCACTGAACCATGTTTTCTGCGCTTTGTTCAATTATGTATTTTCTCAAGACATAGGGTTCAAAGCCGCAAAGGCAAGGAACGCCTATTTTGACCAAGAAAGCGAGTTGGGAATTCAGAATAAGTACAATCTGCTAGTGTCTATGACCGGAAGTTATAGGTTCATGATGTTTGTATCTGGAGAGACCACGGAAAACGCCCTTGAGATTGGTGTAATGAAGCACAAATCGATTTTTGGAAATTCCATATCTTCTTCTGCATGTGCAGAAGTAAAAAAGATAGTGAAAGGATATCTTCCAATAAGGAACATAGATCTGAAGAAAGACTATAAACAAATAAAGGTTTAGGCTCTCTCTATTTCTTTTGCAGAAATTTCGTTGCGCATGACAGCGCTTGCTCCAGCCTCGAGAAGCTCCTTTTCCGAAAACAATGATTCTACCCCTATCGCCTTGATTCCAAGCTCTTTCGCTCCTATTATCATATACTTAGAGCCTGAAACAAGCTTGAATTCGTCAACATTTGAAATCTCTTTGCATCTTTCCTCTGCTTTTTTTATTATCTCTGCTGCATTATCTCCTTCATTTCCCCAGCCGCCGGTATAAAGCCTGCTCGATAGCCCAACCTTTTCTAATTTAAATTTCGCAACCCTTTCAGGCTCCCACGTTGCGATTCCTACAAACGTTCCTGATTTGGCAAGCTTTTCTATTGAATCTCTCCCGCCTTTTATTTCTACCAGCTTGTCATGACCCGCTAGGTTGTAGTAAGAATAGTACATTTCTTCTGCGCAGTCACTTATCTTCCTATTTATTTCCCCTTCTTCTACGCCTTCTTTCAGGAGTATTTCCCTTATCGCCTGCCTTGCAGGTACACCGATATACTCGTTTACAGGCAGGCTTACTTCTATTCCATATATGTTCCTTATGGCCTCTTTTATATAATCAGATACCTCTTTCTTCTCCTTCACCAACGTATGGCCTACGTCAAAGAGTATACATTGCAAAGAGACACCAAGATTTTTTATTAAAGAAAGTATATAAATAATGTTATAAATATCTTTTATACGCGAGTGTAGTCTAGCCTGGTAAGGACTTTGGCCTTCCAAGCCAAAGACCCGGGTTCAAATCCCGGCACTCGCATCCACGACATGGCTTCTTCCAGAAAAATTCAAACTTGGCAGACTGGGCAACTTAGCCCTTTGAGCAATATGCGTTTTGCTGCCGAGAGCAAGTGACAAAAAACTTGCTCTCATTATGCGGCAGAGCCATGATGTTGAAGAGAGTCTCAAAACCTAAGGGCAGAAGCAAGGTCTGAATAGTTACTTTCACATAAATAAAATTGCTTTATGATAAAGATCGCCGCAGATGGCAAAACCCTGCGAAATTATTCACAAATACATTCTGCTCCCTCTTGGGGCTCTCCTCACGTTTATGTTCCTTATTGCTTCGCTTATTGAACTTCTCATTATGATCCTCGCTTTGACCTCATCAACATCTGCGCCGAATTCTTTTGCAATCCTCTCTGCTTGGTTAAGCTTGTTTGTATAGTAGTTATAAGCAACCATAGCTCCAGAAAGGGCATCCCTCTCATGAACAGTGAGCTTTGCGCTAATCTTCTTCTCGATTTCCCTTTTCTTGCTTACGCGTATGTCCTCTCTGGGCTCAAACAGAACAGACTGAAATACAGAGGCAAGCCTCACGATGGTTTCTTCGGCCCTGGCCTTGTCTGTAGCGATGATAGAAGGCCTTCCTGCGCTTTTAATCTCTTTTACAAACCATTCAAAATTAGCGAACCTCTGCTCTGAAGCAGAGACAAACCTGCCTGAGAGATCTATGCATGCGATGGCGCTTACCTTTCCCAGGTCTACTCCCACTATTACATGCAGGCAATTACCCCGTTATTCCATTTTCGGCAACGCCACAGTCAACCCATGGCTCAGGCCTCGCGTTCTTAAGTGTTTGGGCATACGCTCGAGTTTGCGAAGCAGGTAGCATTATACGCACCATTTGGCAAAGACAAGTATCTGCAGTCTGTAATCACCTCTATCGGTGCAGAGATGTTGTAATAGCTTGCAAGGAGGGATTGGGCAGAGAGCGGCTGTGACGCGTTATACAGGCATGAACTGAGCTCCTTCGTATTTAAATACTTGTTTGCATAAGAGGAAAGAAGGTATGGAGATATGAATCCTGAAAGGTTGCTTAAAGAATTTACAAATGAATGAAACGATGAAGAGTTTTGAAGAGAAGCGCAGAATAGATATTCGCTTAGAGCAAGGGAGTTATTAAGCCCATAAGTGCTTGCAATATTTTGCGAATAATACCCAAATACAAGTTTAAGCGAAGGATTTACTTTTACGCCAAGCTTTTTGGTTTCATTGAACAGGTAGGACAAGCTTCTCAAGGATCCTGGAGCGTATGGATCTATGAACCAGTATTGCTGTACAGGGTATGCTACGGAACATGCAGGCTTGTTAGCCAGAACAATAATGCCATTGGCAGATACATAGTTTTCGAGTATTTTTGAAGGAGAGGCTGCTTCTTCATATGCATTCTCAACGTTTCCAGTGCTGCTATTGACTACAACTAAAAAGGTGAAGGAGCTGTTGCTGTATCTTACAGGCATTTCTATAATCCAAGCATTTGCTGTGGGTACAAAGTATTCGCTTGCAGAAGAAGTCCTAGAGTAAAATGGAAGTATTGAAAGAGAAGTATTTGTGTAAATGTAGCTTGCAATAAGCCTTTCTGCCTGGAGAAGTGCATATGAAGCATTATACTTTGGCACAATGCAAGAGCCCGAATAGAAGTATCTGCATGTGGCATTTGGCGAAGAGTTTGAAGCGGTAATGATGACTGGCTTTGAAGAAGACACTTCAAGGATTATTCCTATCAGTATTGCGACAAGCACCAATAAAGAAACGTGGAGATAGTCTAGCCCGCCTAATCTTCCTACTGGCCTAATAATCAACTTTCCTTCTTTAGACACAGCTTTAGACACAGAAGCACCTTTGCCTCATCATAGCGGCCGAATCATAGCCTCGATAAACCTATCTTCAATTCCCATGCACAAGGCCTAATCTTCAAATATATCTCCTCCCATGCTTTTATTCCTTTTTATTTACTGAGTACGCACAAAGGTTAAAACTTTGATGGTAGAAAGTAAATTATGATAAATATAGGGTTGTACTATAAGGTAAAGGAAGGGCGAGAGAAAGATTTTGAAAAAATGTTTCAAAGGATAAGAGAAGGATTGACGCGCCAAGAAGGCTTCAATTCGGCAAAGCTGTACAAGTCAGTAGAGGAGCAAAATGAATACATGATATACAGCGAATGGAAAGACCTAGATTCATTCGCCAAATTTGTAAGAAGCGAGGCATTCAAGCAGGCAACAGCAGAAGGCAGGGAGATCATAGAGGGCACTCCAAAGCACAGGGTATTCCAAGAGCTATTTCAATGATATCTTTTCTTCTTTTAAAGGCAAGAAGCGAGTTCTATTCTCTTCCGCTATCTATGAGAGAGTATCTTTTGGGAGAAACGATAGACCTATGCAAAGATTCAAATGTAAAAGCATTTTACTCCAAATACATAGAGCCAACTGTGGACTTGATATTGATGAAAAAGGGAAAAGACATTGAAGAAATATCTGAATTCTATTCGAATTCCCTTAGAAAAATATATCCATACATAAATACTGTTGAAAACTATTTTGGATATGAAAAGAGCAAAGACGATGTGGAAACAAATGAAAAGTATTTGATCCTTTACCCATTTACAAAGACCCACGAATGGTACCAAAAAAGTGAGGAAGAAAGGAAGAAAATGATGGAAGAGCACATAAGAATAGGCTCCAACTACAAAGGAGTAAAGCAGCTTCTTTTGGAATCTTTTGGAATATCAGAATCTGACTTCGTACTTGCATACTTTGCGAATGAGCTTGAGGAATTCTCAAAAGTTGTAAAAGAGCTCAGGTACACAAAAGCAAGGATTTATACAAAATCAGATACGCCAATATATGTAGGCATAAAGAAAGAAATAGGCCCCGCATTTATGGGCATGCTTTGATAGTTTGTCTGCATGTCAAAAAGCAAAATCAGATTGATCTATATGCATGAGAGGCTTATGCTTGCATGCGTCCTTTCTTACAGCGCAGCCAAGAAACTGCTACTGCAGAAAGGCCCGTTCTCCATTCACAATGCATGTTTCCTTGCGAGGTGATTAGATGAAAGCATTGCTGATGTCCTACGGCAGCCCTAAAGAAATAAGCAGAGAAGAGATTAGAAGATATTATACAAATGTAAGGCACGGGGCTGAGCCAAGCGAAGAGCTTCTGAATGATCTTTTCAGAAGGTACAGTGCAATAGGAGGCGCTACACCTCTTGAAAAGGTCACATATTCGATAGTGAGAAAGGTAAATGAAAGGCTCGGGAAAGAGATAGCAGTGCCTGCATTTAGGCACTCATTTCCATTTATAAAAGATGCAATAGAAAACATTGAAGAAAAGGATATGGTCTTTTCCTTTCCTCTTGTTCCGCATAAGAGCTCATTGACTCTAAGCCTTTACCACGAAGAGGTATATGAATATGCAAAAAAGGAAGGATTCAAGTCTGTCGCTTTCTCAAAGGGCTTTGCGGACAACAAAATATTCCAGGAAGCCTATGCAAAAGAGATAGCGAAGCTGAATGAAGACGCATTTACAATATTTACAGCACACAGCATACCGATAAACAGGCTAATGGTCAAAGAAGACCCGTATTTTGAAGACCTGAAGAGATCGGCAGATGGAATAGCGCGCATCGCGAAGATCCACGATTATGCAATCGCGTTTCAAAGTGCAGGAAGAACTAATGACATATGGCTTGGACCCACTGTGGAAGAAACAATCGACATGCTTATAGAAAAAGGAGTAAAAAGGTTCTTGATTGTACCCCAAGGGTTCCTTATAGACAACCTTGAAACATTATATGACATCGATATTGAACTGAAAGAAAAATACAAAGGAAAGGCAGAAATAAAAAGGGCAAGCTGTGTAAATGATTCAGAAGACATTATAAGAATGATTTGCGAGATTTTAGAGAGGCTGGAGAAGATCCAGGTCCAAGGAGCTGCTTCGCTCTTCTGAATACTCTTTCTTTTCCGCAAGCTTCATCTCTACCCCTGTAATTAGGCTCATCACCCTTATCTCGTCTTTTAGCTCAGGCAGAAGCCTTGCTCCAAAGATTACATTTGCGTCTGGGGCCAGCTCAGAAGTCACGCCTTCGCCTATCTGCCTTGCTTCGTCGATTGTTAGCGCATATCCAGATGTTATATGGACAAGCGCTCCCTTTGCGCCCTTATAATCTACTGAAAGAAGCGGATGGCTCCTTGTAGATCTAATCGCTTGCTCGACCCTGTCGTTCCCTGCTCCGCTCCCTATGCTTATTACTGCTGTTCCGCTGTTTAGGAGCACGCTTCTCAGGTCTGCATAATCGAGCTGTATGAGGCTAGGGAAGGATATTGTGTCTGCAATGCCCTTTACTGCATTTCCTATGATTGTATCTACTGCTTCAAACGCTTTTTCGAGAGGAAGGTTCGGAACATAGCTTAGCAACTTTTCATTTTCTATAACGATGGTTGAGTCTACCTCCTTTACCAGCTCCTTTAATCCTTCATCGGCAGTAGCCCTCTTATTCTTTTCCATTTGGAAAGGGTATGTAACGATCGCAACCACCAAAGCGCCAAGCTCTTTCGCTATCCTTCCTATTACTGGCGCTGCGCCTGTGCCTGTTCCTCCTCCCATTCCTGCGCACAGAAATACGAGGTTATATCCTTCAAGAGCAGCAATGACTTGGTCTTTGCTTATCTCTACGCACCTTTTTGCTATTTCCGGGAATCCGCCTGCACCGAGGCCGTTTGTTATCTCTTTTCCGATCAGCAGCTTTTTGTGTGCTTTGGTAGTAGACCTAAGGTGAAGAAGGTCAGTATTTATTGCAATGGTCTCTGCGCTCTTTATGTTCGAGTTGTACAGCCTCGTTACTGCGTTGCACCCTTGGCCGCCTACTCCTACAACGGCAATTCTTGCGCCTTGGAATGTGTCAAATTCGTCTTCCATGCTCTTTCACCTTATATAAAGTCTAGGCTTGCATTATGGCTTTCACTCTTTTCTGAAATCTTTCCTACAATGCTTCCTCCCTTCACTCCTGTAATTATTGCAACGATTTCCAGCTGGTCTTCCATCCCTGGCATTATTCTTGCTCCAAACTTTATCGTAGCAGATGGACTCATACGCTCAGAGATAAGCGATCCTGCCCTTATTGCATCGCCTAGGGTCAGGTCTCTTGAGCCGGTAATATGGAGCAAGCCTCCTTTCGCGTCTTCAAAGTCTACGTCCAAGAGCTTGTTCTTCATTACTCCCTCTACCGCAGCCTCAACCTTTCCGGCTCCCTTTCCTGTGCCTACTGATATGAATCCAACTTCTCCTCTGCTCATAACCGCTTTTACATCTGCAAAGTCTATGCGTATAAGGCTTTCTTGCGTTATTGTCCACACAAGGCCGATTATCGCCTTTGCAAGAATGCTATCTGCCATCTCAAACGCAGTGTTCATCGGACTGTTTGCAAAGGCTTTTACTACTCTGTTGTTATCTAGGATAATTACGCTGTCGCAATACTTTCTTAGCTCATTTATCCCCGCCTCTGCATTCACCTTTCTTTGCCTCTCCAAATCGAAAGGATATGTAACCATAGCCATTACAATAGCTCCTTCCTCCTTTGCAACTTGCGCAATGACTGGCGCTGCGCCTGTGCCTGTTCCTCCTCCCATTCCTGCGCACAGAAATACGAGATGGGAACCTTTGAGCACATCGCTTATCAGCTTCCTGTCAGCCTCAGCTGCCTTTCTCCCTATCATTGGATCTCCTCCTGCGCCGAGACCCCTTGTTATTCCTTTTCCAATAAGGACTTTCTTTATTCTGTCATCTATGATCCTAAAGTGTTGAACATCTGTATTCACAGCAACTAGCTCAGTTCCTTTTACTCCCATATTCAGGAGTCTATTCACTGTGTTGCTTCCTCCTCCACCAACGCCTACTGTCACAATCTTTATTTGTGGAATCTCGTCCACAGCTTCGCTATTAGAACCCAAAAATTCTGTTCCAACGTCGGACATTCTGATCGCCCATTTACAATATACCAAGAAATATTTAAAAGCTTTTTCTAAAGGAATACACATTTTACTTCCACAAGTTTTAAAGGAATTCCAAGCGCAAGTGAGGAATCACAGGCCGCTTATAAATTTTCAGGCGCATAAATATTTAATCCGCTAGTTGTTATTTCATATGGAGCTGTGGCCCTGCTGTGGTTAATGCCTCTCATCTTTATTACTTCCATCCCCAGCATTCGCTTGTCCTTTTCCCCCATCTGGTACATGGCAATAATTCCGTCGAATAGAAAATCGTCTTCCTTGAATGAGAGATCAGACCTTTCAGGAGAATGCATCTCCTTTGTCAATATTGAGGTGACTTTGAGTCTCTTCAAGTTTCCTATAAATACAAGCATATTCCTTCTGTATACAATCCTATTTTCCATAATCAGCTCAAATATGGACAAAGAATCTACGACGATTCTTTTTGCATTGTATGTCTCTATCAAACTCTCTATTTCTGCCACTACTTTGCTGAATTCATAGCCAGTACGCGTTTCGTCAGTGTCTCTTATTATTCTAGAAGGGTCTGCGCCATCTATTATAAGAAGGTTTTTAGAAATAAGGTCATCGATGTCTGTGAAGTCTTTGAAGGTGTTTTTTGCATTCTTTATTACGTCTTCAGTCGACTCTTCCAATGCGAAGAATATGCTGCATGCACCGGCTTTGGCAGACCTATATGCAAATTCAAAAGAAAGGAGAGTCTTTCCGGATCCGGGACTTCCTGTTACTATTACTTGATTACTTTCAGGTATTCCGCCACCCAAGAGTGTATCAAGGCCCTTTATATTCGTTGGTATGACCTGCATTCAAATCTATCTTATTATTGACCACAATAATTATAAAGTCTATCTTAGTTTTTCTTCGCACTTTTTATGGTTCAAATTGCTTTCGAAAGAGTGGAAGAAAACGTGTGAAAAGATAGATATAAAAGAAAGTGAAGCAATTAGATATGGTCAATTCCATGGTATTTGGAAAAGGAAAGCTGTGCTTCGCAGGAAAAAGATTGCAGAGCGCGATGGAATACCTGACGACCTATGGATGGGCAATTCTTATTATTGCAATAGTTCTTGGAGTTCTTGTCTCTCTGGGCTTGTTCTCCCCTGGCAGGCTGGCTCCAAACCAATGCCTAGTAGAGGCAGGGTTTACGTGCCTGCAGGTTTACCTAAGCGCAAATGGGCTGCTAACTGTAAACATAGAGCAGACTACAAGCACACCAATTAATGTTACAGGAATAGAATGTGTGAACAACGTTACATTTGCTTATATGCAGACGCCTTACAATCCGCCATCAAATCAAATAAACATAAATATAGGGGGAAATTATACGTTCTCCGTATTTTGCAAGAATAGCGCGAATGGGGCAGTCATTTCAGGAAATCCTGGCTCTCTTTTTCAAGGCTACTTTATAATGAATTACACAGACATAACTACAGGATTTTCCCACGTGCTTTATGGGAAGATTTCTGTGAAGTACAGCTAATCATAGGCCGCCTTCCTTAATTCGCCGATGGTGCCAAAGTCTATCGTTTCATGCTCTCCAAGGCAATATGCCCTGAGATTATCAATATTCGCCCTCTTTTTGAAGATTGGAGCCAAGTCATAGAGGTCGCCTCCCATCATATTCGACTCCACGCCCTCTGAATAATAGCTCATTGCTGGAAGTATAAGAAGGTCGTTTCCTTTTTTCGTCTTGCCATAAAGGAAGCACTTTACTTTTTCTTTCACTCCTACCGAGTTGTATATTGCTATGGCAGGATGCATATGGCCCATAACCATTGTTTTCTTCTCCTCGCTAGCATCTTCTTCCCCATGGAAAAAGAGGTAATCAAAGACCTTATACTCTTGCCGGTATATCTCAAACCCCAAAGGTCTAGAGAGCCTGTCTACAAAATTGTCATGGTTTCCCTTTACAAGTATGATTTCTTTTATACCTGTCTTGGCCTTCATAAATGAGATAAGCTCCCTAAACTCATTAAACTCTTCCACATGTACATTTGAAAACTCATTCTTTATATCCCCATCAATGATAATCTTGCTTGGCGAGAACTCATTGCAGGCTTCTGTGATAATCCTTATTATATTCTTCAGATTCGCCTTAGGGAGAAACACGCCTTTGTCTGCCATAACCCCTTCATATCCGAGATGAAGATCTGAACAAACAATGGAGTCAAGCTCACTTATATATGCGACAGGGATTCCTTCCCCAAGCTCTATTTTTCTGTTTAGCCTCAACGGCTCACCCCATTTCTGCGAGCCTTTCAAGGACCTGCTTGTGAAGCTCTTTAAGGTGCTTCCTCCTATCTTTCATCATAACAATATCTGCCTCTCCCAATGTTATAAGCGTGTGGGAAAACGGGGACGGCGAGGGGGTCTTCACTACCATGTACTTTATCTCCTTTCTTGCGATTGAATTTATAATCATCTTGGACTTTGGGAGGTCCATAATGTCTTCGAATATTTCTCTGTATGTCTCCTTTAATATTGGAAAATTCTCGCTTATTTCCTCAACAGCCTTCAAGAGTTGCTGAGAGCTTAGCTGCTGCCTATTCACGCTTATCTTCTTTCCTTTATAATTTCTAAGAACCATAAACCCTCTTGTTGAGCAGTGCCTGAATTTCCTTTTCATGAGCTCCGTCCTCTTTATATTTTCTTTTAGAATCCTTTCTATGTCTACTTCGTTGATCCTTTCCAATAGTTCTTCTATGTCTTTTGCGCTCACTTTTACATGCTTTCCCACAACGATGCAGAAGCCATTGTCATTTACCATTATCCCAACATCCGTAGAGTAGATATCACCTATTGCTATGCCAAATATTCTCGACAAAGTGTCATTTATCCTTCTTCCAAACATTGAATGAAAGATCAGATATTGGTTCTGAGATTTTAGGTCTTTTGTAAGCTCTACAACAAGAAGGTTGTGCTTAGGTATAAAGTCTGCAAAAAGGATTTGCTCTAAAAAGTAAGAGTAGATTGCCCTTTTTGCATTTTCATCGATAGGCATGGAGTCGAGCAATTCCCTTGCTTCGCTTCCTATCTTAATGCTGTTCTTTACAAGCATATGTGCGAGCATTCCCTTGCTTTTTATCTCTTTCCTTATAGCGTTCTCCAACTTTTCCCTAAATTTTCCGATCTCCAGCGCAAGCTCGTAAGTCAAAGGGAGCTGCTCTGAAAACCAAGGAGGTATGGTGGGCGTTGGGGAATCAGACTTTGATACATAGCACTTCATTCCTGAAGACCTTTCGAACTTATAGAGCTTCCCTCCAAGAACGAAAATGTCTCCAGGTTTTAGCCTGGAGAGGAATTCTTCCTCTATGCTCCCTATCCACTTCCCTTCTGAAGAAAATACGTCTACGGCTACTTCATCAGGTATTGTGCCTATGTTCAGGTAGTATATGATCTTCCCATATCTGCCTCTTTTCCCAAATTCCATCGCGTTCTCATCATACCATATCTTGCCATAGACCCTTCTGCTCTCTAGCCCTACATACATTCCTGAAAGGTATTCAAGAAGTGAGAGGAAGTCTTTCTTGCTGAGGTCCTTATATGGATAAGCCCTCTTTACAACATTAAAGGCTTCATCCACCTTCCATTTCTTGTTCAACGCCATGCCTACAATGTGCTGCGCAAGGACGTCAAGCGCGTTTTTAGGGATTGAGAAAGAGTCAAGATGCCTCTTCTTGGCCGCATCAAGCATTACAGAGCATTCTACAAGGTCATCTCTATTTAAGACGATAACTAGCCCTTTCGCAACGTCGTTGAACCTATGCCCGCTCCTTCCTATCCTTTGCAGTGCCCTTGTTACGCTCTTTGGGGAACCGAGCTGGATCACCTCGTCTATGCTTCCTATATCTACTCCAAGTTCAAGGCTTGTCGATGAAACGACGCATTTGAGCTTGCCTTTCTTGAGCATGTCTTCTACGCCAAGCCTTAGCTCTCTGGAAAGGGAGCCGTGATGCGCAGCAATCTCCTCTTCTTTATAATGCTTCTTCTTCATCAAGTTGAAAACGACCCTCTCTGTTCCGCTTCTTGTGTTTGTAAAAATAAGCACTGTCTTGCTCCTCCTAATTTCTCTATCTATTATCGAATAAGTCTTTTCTTCTATCTCTGATTCTTCGGCGCTTATCATGTCTTCTACAGGACTTATTGTTTTAAACTCCATCTTTTTGTCCCAAGTAGCATCAACGATTACGCAGTCTCTCTCTTGCATATTTTTTCCGAGACCTACAAGGAACCTTGCAGCTTCTTCTATAGGGAAAAGCGTTGCGCCCAAGCCAATCCTTATGAAGTCCCTTCCTATCATCTCTGCCAGCCTTTCAAGAGAAAGGGAGAGGTGAACCCCCCTTTTGTTGTTTGCTAGCTCATGGATTTCATCTATTACTACATACCTCACCTCACTCAAATGCTCGGAAAACTTTTCGCTATTCAGCATGATTGCAAGGCTTTCAGGAGTAGTGACCAATATATGAGGCGGATTCTTTAATTGCCTTTGCCTCTCGCTTTGGGTCGTATCTCCAGTCCTTATCCCAACCCTTATTCTGTTTGGGCCAAGAAGGGGCGCTATCTCCTCCAAAGGCTCTGAGAGATTCTTATATATGTCGTTGTTCAAGGCCCTAAGCGGAGAGATGTAAACACAGTATATTTTGTCTTTCAGCTCATTTTTCTCGATGAGAGAGATGAGGCTGCTTATTATAGACATAAAAGCAGAGAAGGTTTTTCCGCTTCCTGTAGGGGCAGTTATGAGAACACTCTTTCCTTCTGCGATAAGCTTGAACGCAAACCTCTGCGGAGAGGTCAATGAAGGATATTTAGACTTGAACCATTCCCTTATTATTGGATGGAGAACTGACAAGGCTTCATCTTCTGAGAATGGCTCCTTTTGATAACTAATCAAAAAATTCACCAAATACATAATATTGCGAAGAAGATTAATATTTGTAATATTGGCAGAGTTTGGAAAGAGATAAATTCTTTGATTGTTACATAATAAATATGTTGTTTTCAGACATGGCAAATTACTACTCAAAGCTTGAATCTACTTCTTCAAGAATATCAATGGTAGAGGTGATGAAAGATGCGTTTAAGCAGGCAGAGAAAGATGAGATTAGGAACTTAATATATCTCACCAAAGGCATGCTTGCGCCCCCTTTTGAAAACATAGAAATAGGAATAGCTGAAAAGATGGCTGCAGAAGCGATATCGATAACTACTGGCGTTTCAAGGGAGGAGGTAGAAAAAGAGTTCAAAAAAGAGGGCGATTTGGGGGTTGTGGCTGAAAAGCTAATGGGAAAAAATAAAGTAAGACAAATAAAGGAAAGGAGGTTCAAGGTCAACGAAGTTTATGAAGCTTTGAAGAAGATAGCGATGATAACAGGAGAAGGAAGCCAGCAGGCAAAGCTCAAGACTCTCTCTGAACTCCTCGCTTCGTGCTCGCCTAAGGAAGCAAAGTACATCATTAGGTTCGTGCTTGGCGAGCTAAGGCTTGGCGTTGGAGATGCAACGATACTTGAGGCGCTTGCAAGCGCATATACTGGTAACAGAAAGAACAAATCGCTGCTTGAAAACGCCTACAACATTTGCAGCGATCTTGGAAAGGTTGGCGAAGAAGTCGCAAATAAAGGGATAGAGGGAATAAAAGGATTCAAGGTTTCCCTTTTCAATCCCATAAGGCCTGCGCTCGCAGAAAGGTTGCCTACAGCTGAAGAAATATTAAAAAGGATGGGGGGAATCGCTTCTGTCGAAAGCAAATATGATGGCCTCAGGGCGCAGGTGCATCTAGACAAGAAGCAAAAGAAAGTAGAGATATTTTCAAGAAATCTAGAAAGGCTTACGCCAATGCTGCCGGATATTGTCGAAGCTGCAATGAAAGAGATACGCGCAGATGAGGCAATCATCGATGGGGAAGCGATTGCATACAATGAAGTAGAGGACTTATTCTATCCGTTCCAAGAGACCATACAGAGAAAAAGGAAGCACGGAGTAGAGGAGAAGAGCAAAGAGCTGCCTCTCCACCTTTTTGCATTTGACATAATGTACCTTGATGGCAAAGACCTTTTATCCCTGCCGTATTCTGAGAGAAGAAAGAAGCTCGAGGAGGTAGCAAAGGGCGATAGGATAAGGCCTACAGACAGGATTGTAGCAAAGTCCCCAAGAGAGCTCGAAAGGTACTTTGAGAATGTAGTAAGCAAAGGACTTGAAGGGATTGTTGCAAAAGACATGAATGCACCATATGTAGCAGGGGCAAGGAAATTCAGCTGGATAAAGTTGAAGAGAAGCTACAAAGGTGAGCTCTCGGACTCTTTGGATTTGGTGATTGTAGGCTATTATTTGGGAAGGGGAACAAGGGCAGAGTTTCAATTCGGAGGGCTTCTTTGCGCAATATATGACAAAAAGAAGGATATGTTCGAAACAATAACGAGGATAGGGACAGGGTTTACAGAAGAGATGATGAAAGAGCTGAAAGAAGAGCTTGACAAGATAAAAGTAAGCAAAAAGCCCGCAAGAGTGGATTCGCTCATAGAGCCAGACTTTTGGGTTGAACCTAGATATGTTGTAACTGTCAAGGCAGATGAAATAACAAAGTCTCCAATGCACACAGCAGGGAGAGAAGGAGAGACAGGTTATGCTTTAAGGTTTCCAAGAATCGTGGGAAGCGGTATAAGAAGAGACAAAAGTCCTGAGGACGCCACGACCCTGGAAGAAGTAATGAAGATGTATAAGGACCAGAAGAAGGTAAGAGTAGAGGAGCAGCAATAAGAAGAAGGCGTATGCATTGGAAGAGAAGCCAATCACAAGGGAAAGGATCGCGATAGCTGCAGCGGTTATTGCAGTGCTGCTAGTGGCATCTGCTCTTCTCAATATAAGATATTATTACGAAAGCGGCCTTGGAAGGTGCAAGTCTCTTGTTTTTGAAAGCGAGAGAAGCTCTTGCATAACCTCTCTTGCGATCTCTGAGAGAAATTCGAGCCTTTGCAGAATTTCAGGAAATCCGAGCGTGTGCTACTTGCAGATTGCAGAAAAAGAAGTAAATGGAAGTATGTGCGCAGAAGCCGGAAGCCTGAAGTATGAGTGCTATTCTTATATGGCGAATTACACAAAAAACCCCTCATTCTGCAGCTTCCTGCCCAATTCTTCTTCATGCATAATCGAAATCGCATCCTTCTTGGGCAAGCCAGACCTCTGCGTGCAAGTATCAAACAATTCATTATATTACGACTGCCTTTCTGCCTCATTGATAAGGGAAGCCATAGATACAAATAACGTTTCATTGTGCAACCAAAACTTTAGCGTTCCATTAAGCAGCGCTCTGAGATATATGGAGAATGTAAGCTATAAATTTGAAAGCCCTCTTGTTGATCTGATTGCATACAATTCCAGCAACGAAAGCTTTTATAATATATGCACGTATTTTTATGCGACAGCAACATCTTCTCCTTCGTTGTGCAGCAGCATAAAGAGCAGCCTGCTTAAATACTCATGCGACTACTTTGAAAATGTAAACATAACTTCAAACTATACATACTTCAACTATACAAGCTTCCTTTCAGAGTGCGAGAAATATTCAGGGAGCTCCTCCTTTTGCTCTGGAGTCGCCAAATTGGCCCTGGGCATAGAAAGCAAGAATTTAAGCGTTTGCGAAGGAATGGAAGGGGTCAACCTTTACTCTTGCTACTCTGCATTTGCTGAGGCATATAAAAATGCGTCTTACTGCTATTACATACAGAATTCAACATACAGGGGCTACTGCATAAGCAATGTGAATGCAACATGAAAAATATCGCGCCTACCTCCAGGAGATGCATTCAGCCAATATTTCTTAAGAGGAGGCTCTGCAGGTTGACGAATTGATTGTTTTTGCTAGATGGCGCGCCCCATACTAACCAGCGTTATATGAAAAATAACAACGCATGTATTTCTGCTCGCGATTACTTCCACTATACACAGGGCCATTGCAAAGTGATTAGATGAAGCATAAATATTTTGCCAGAGAAAAAATTATCAATTAGGCAAACCATAAATGTAATTGCGAGATTTGCCTTGATAGTGGCAGAAAGGCAGAATGCCGCTATTTTGAAGGCTACAGCTATTGCATGCAGTGATGTGTATATGTCTTCAATTCTTTGCTATAAAAAAGATTCAGGAATAGCTTACATTCTAGACAAAGGAAAATATGTGAGGGAAGAGGCAGAGCTTGAAGAAAAAAGCAACAAGGAAGCCTTTGAGCATGCAGAAAACCTTGCAGAAAAGAGCATAAGGGACTTTTCTGACAGAAGGGAAGGCCTGAAGGAAGTTACTGAAAAAATGAGGCAAAGCATAAATAACGCTGCAAAAAGCTTCTTGAGAGAATTTTTCCTTTATTCCCCAATAATAGTGAGGTTTCACAACGATGTCGATGGCGCAAGCGGCGCTGCAGCGTTTTGCAATGCAATAAATGAATTAGAGCTGCGTTACAACATGCCAAGGCACGAAATCTTATACATACCCCAGAGAAACGTGTTCTATTCTTCTGAAGATGCTGAAGCAGATATCTCTTTTTTCAAAAGATTCAAGTTTATTGGAAAGGGTGCAATTGTGAATATAGACTTTGGCACATCCCCAGAGAGCACTGAAGGGATAAGGAAAATAGAAAGCTTTGAGGTTTTTTGGATCGACCATCACCCTGTAGAAGGGTTTGAAAGAAAAGGAATAAGGCATTATTTGAATCCATGGCTATACAAAGGAGACTCCAATTACACAGGGGGCTACCTTGCAAGCAAATTTGTAGAAGCTTTCTCCACTGCAAACAACAAAATCTTCGAGGAAGCCTCATTGATTGGAGACTTCAGCGTGTTTGCTAATCCGACAAAAGAGGCAAGGGAGCTCGCAGGGGCCATAGACCTTTTGACAACCGATAAAAGATTCTTAAAGAACCCGGAGAATGGAATAAGCCCGAAGGAGGTCTTGTCGCTCGCAGAAGACGAAAAAAGGAGGAAGGAGCTGTTTGTCATCGCAGAAGACAGAATTGAGGAAGCAATACTTGCCAGCTTTGGAGGGATGAAAGAAAAATACGTAAATGAGTGCGCAATATACACCATTGACTTTGACGTTCTAGATGATGAGGTAAGGTACCCAGGGCTTGGAAGGTTTGCTACAAAAGTATATGAAAAACTGTCTTCATTGGTAAAATCAAAGGTGGTAATAATAGCTTATGCAGGCAAGTATATATCCATTAGGGCAGATTCATCAATAAGATGGTTTAATTCGCATCGATTAATAGATGAACTGAGAAGCGCAGGATTTAAAATAGAGACTGGAGGGGGCCACACGCACGCCGGCGCAATTAAGGCATTATACAAAGAAGACGTAAAAGACATGGCAAGGTTTCTCTCCCGCACAGTGGAAAAGATTGCAAGAGAGAGTTGATTTACACTCCGTGGAACCAAAATCCCTTCTCTTTTTCTTGCTTCTTCTTGAATATTTTGGCAAATAAGCTCTGCTTCTTTTGCTTTACTTCTATGTTTAGCTCTTTCGCCAAATCTGGATGCTCAAGCAAATAGTTGTTTTGAAACTCTGCAAACTTCTCCATTTTCCTCTTCTCATAGAGCGCTTTCTTTTTGTTCCATTCTTCTTTTATCTTCTCCCACTCTTCTTTAGTATAGCCATAAGGCGGGTGCTCCCTTATCTGCGCCGGGTTGTATTGCTTTGAATATACCTCTTTGTAATAGTCCACTTCATTTACTGTCGCGGTTGAAATGTCTACATGCACAGACTTAGACTCAAGGAATTGCTTCAGCTCTTCAAGGCTTATCTTTGGCTTTCTGTTCTTTGCATCTGGAGGATTAAACATGACATATATGCTTCTCTTGACAAAGCTCACTTGGGCCCTTAGGACAGGCTCCAAAAGGAGGAGCTCGTACTGAAGTCTTGCAGAATGCTCAAGGTCTATGAGCTCTTCCTTCTTTATATTGTTGAAAGTCACTTCCTTTACAATTCTATATGGCACCCTGAATATCTCTCCATTTTCTTCTACAAACTCCTCCTCAACGCTCTCTCCTCCCTCTTCGAGGTCTTTTAGAAAGCCGCTTTTTTCTGGGCCTGTTTGCCTCCTATCCACGCTTACGCACCGCAGCCGCAGTCTCCATTGCCGCAGGCGCATGTATTTCCTGCGGCATTTTCTATCGCCACCTCTACTGCTTCTTTCTCTCTTTTCCTGATTAATTTCGCATCAGCCTTGTTTACTTCGAGACCAAAGTAGTCAATCATGTTTTGGTAAGTCCTCTTATAAGGCTCACCTTCTTCAAGGGCCTTGACGTTCCTTATGTACTTGTCTTTTGCATAGTTCCACTCAGGATGCTCCTTCTGCCATTCCTTCGAAGGTATGCTGTACTGCCTCTGCACTTTGTCTCTGTAAATTTCAGGGAATACATTGAACGTGCAGAATGGAAGCACTCTTCCGTCAGGCATCGCATAATGAATGTCGCATTTCTCTACTCTGTGTATGTCATAAGTAAACTCATCCTGGAAGTGCATCATTCCGAGGAATACTGTCTTCATTTGGAATGCTCCTATAGAGGAGAAGTCATGCTTTACTATTAGCGAAGTCAATAGCTTGAAGAAGTTTACGGACTTTGGCTGCCTTTCCTTGTCTATGAATCTTTTTATTCCGACGAGCGCCTTCAAAGCTATTAGCTTTCTTTCTAGCCTTGATTTGCCCTCCATTTCATTTATTGCTTCTTGCAGATAGTCAAGGAGCCCTCTTGCATCTACAAAGCGCGTAAGAGGAATAATCTTTCCGTTTGGCTCTACAAACAAGTACGAACCTGCGCCGCACGCAAAGTGGATGGAGAGGTCGTATTTGTATTCACCAGTCAGCGCTTCTATAAACTTGTTTATTCCTCCGACATAAGGGACTGAAAACCAATCCTCTTTTGTTATAACGCCCCCTGTCTGCTCCTCTATGAGCTTTATCGCACCTGGTATAGTGATTCTCTGCTTCTCCCTTAGCCTGTCAGGCATTCTTCCGACAAGCGATACAGGCTGGAAGTTTACTGCTCTTACTATGTCGCTATTATTAAGGGCAAAGTTTATGATCTTCCCAAGTTCGTGGTCGTTTATTGTCCTTATGACTGTAGGCACAAGGACTACGCCAATCCCGGCCTTCCTTGCCGCATCGAGCGTATATGGCACTTCCCAGTGGTTCTTCGGATTAGCTCTTGGAGTAACGCCATCGAAGCTCATATACAATGTGCTTACCCCGGCATACCTCAATTCCTGTGCAAGCCGAGGATTTTGGGCGAGTATTATCCCAGTGGTATTCAGCTGTATTTGGTCAAAACCTACTTCTTTCGCCATAGCAATTATCTTAACGATATCTTTTCTCATCAAAGGCTCTCCACCAGTGATCTGTATTGCGTTTGCAGGTATCGGCTTTTGGTTCCTAAGATTTTGGAATATTTTCCTTAACTCAGAGAGCGAAGGTTCGTATATGGCTTCTCCCTCTTTCGCATAGAAGAAGCAATACCAGCATGAGAGATGGCATCTGTTTGTAATCACCACGTTTGCCAAGCCAGTATGAGACTTATGCCTTTGGCACATGCCGCAGTCATAAGGGCAATTGACTCCTGTATTTGGGTAATTCGGATTGTCAAAGCCTCTGCCATAGTAGTTGTAGTCTCTCATTTTCATATACATTTCATAATCTTCCCAGTATTTCTCTATAGTCCAGCCATGCTCTTCGCAATACTTTCTTATCATTACGGTATCTCCGTCTTTGTATATAATTCCTTTTATAATAAGCTTGCATTGAGGGCATACAGTCATTGTTTGGTCGATGACTGGCATCTTCTCTATTTCTTCCATTGTCCTGTGGTAAACTTGCAAATGAGGCTCTATCTTCTCTTGCTGCTTTTCTATTTGCATCTCATCTGTCATTTCGACACCTAAAACAAGTTTTATTAGCAACCTATTTAAACCTTGCCAAGATGTTTATTTATGTCATTACAAATTTTACGCGCGCAGCTTTCCTGATATTACTTGGCTTGCGACCTTGTCAGGAAGTATGTCTATCCCATTTTCCCTTAATGCATGAAGCGGAGCTGCAATCGCTATATCGCGGAGAAGTATAATCTCATTTTCCAAGCCTGCTCTTTTCGCCAATTCGAGGTTCGCGTCTATCGAATTTTTTATAAGGTTGAGTAGAGGTATTGTAATCTTAAGAACTTCTTCTTTGCTAATCTTTTTGTCTCTAAGAAGCTCTTTTGCTTTTTCTTCTCCCCAGCTACTTTCTTTTGCATCTTCTTCAAATATCTTCTTTACCTGCTTGAGAAGCTTCGGCGAAACAGGAAAGAACGCTTTGAAGAATGCATTTCCGAATACCTTTGCATAAGAATACCTTATAATCAAATCTATGACCAAGATTCTTCCTCTATTCTCCCTAATTCCTCTTATGTAATCGAAGACTTCGACCACTTCTCTTGGATACGTTACTTTCTTGTCTGTCTTCCTTACTGTGAGAAGAAGGGCATACATCGCCTTGATATGCTTCTCATATGCCTCTAAGAGCTTTTTATAATGCTCTCCGTATTCTCTCTCATCTCCAACATACCTTTCTTTAGACCACTCCTCGACCACGTTTTTTAGCATTTCTTCCCCATACAAAAAGAGAGAGCAAATATATGCAACCTGGCTGCTTGAAAGCTCTATGCCATTTGGCAAAACTGCTTTTCTCCCAGTAAAAAGGCCCCTTTTTCTCCCTGTAAGTATGAAGCTCAACGCCCTCTTCACTGCATTGGCAGGATCTTTCCTTATATACCTAAATGCGTATTTCTTTACCCATGGAGGAAGGTTGTAGTCCCTAATGATCTGGTCTATCGGCCCTTCCATATAAAGTCTTATCTACTTCAAAACTTTTATTTCTTCTTTTTACTTTTCTATAAGCCCACGATTTTCATTTTATAAAAGCTTTTGCATGCAAATAAATATGTGGTAATATGGTAAAAGAGGGAGAAAAGGCTCCAACGTTTAAGCTGAAAGGGTCTGACGGAAAAGAGCATACTTTGGAAGAGCTTAACAAAGATACCTTAGTTCTTTATTTTTATCCAAAGGACAGAACGCCAGGATGCACTATAGAGGCACAGGAATTTACCAAATTGAAAAAAGAGTTTGAAAAGGTTAATGCGAAGGTCGTCGGAGTAAGCGCTGACGACTTAGAGTCTCATGAAAAATTTATCAATTCATGTTCCCTAGACATATTGCTGCTTTCAGATCCTAAGAGCGAGGTAATAAAGAAGTACGGAGCATACGGGGACCGAGGCGTATTTGGCAAAGGAACACTAAGAAATACATACATAATAAAAGGTGGAAAAGTCGTGAAGGCGTTCGAAAGGGTGAACGCAAAAGGTCATGCCTACGAAGTCCTTGAATTTTTGAAGAAAGAAAGTTAAATGGAGATTTTATTCAGATTCGACAAACCAAGGAAGAATCAAGACGTCATGATTAATGAGATATACAACGCCCTTTCTGAGAAGAAGAGCATAATTATAAACGCGCCTACTGGAATAGGAAAAACAGATGCCTCGATAAGCGCTGCGCTCTCGTTCGCTTTGGAATCTAACACAGATATACTCTTTCTAACGCCCAAGATATCGCAGCACAGGATGGCTATAGAAGTGATAAACGGAATAAACAAGAAGTACGGCACTTCTATAACTTATGCGGACATTGTAGGAAAGTATAGGATGTGCACAAACCCAGATGTCAATCTAATAGAAAGCAGCGCCTTTTACAAGATCTGCGATGAGCTTGTAAAAAGCAAAAAGTGCCCGTTCTACCAGTATTATGAGTCTATAAAAGGAGAACTGCCAGGAGAATTGGAGAAGCCAAAGGACCATATCTCTTTGATGAGAGATTCTTTTGATTTTGGTTTATGTGGCTATGAAGTCGCTGCAGAGCTGGCAAGGAAAGCAAAAGTAGTAATATGCGGCTACAGCCACCTACTAAATCCAATGATAAGGGGCAGGTTCATAAAGAGGATAGGAAAGAACATAGAAAACTGCATACTTATCTGGGATGAGGCGCACAATATCATAGACATAGCAAACTCATACCTCACTGTAGATGTGTCCCTTTCTACCTTGAACAAGGCAGAAAAGGAGCTCGAAGAGATAGGAAGTAGCGTCGACCTTTTTCCGCTAAGAGAGCTCTTTTATTCATTGTCAAAGAAAGCGAATGGGGATGAAGCTTTTGTAGAGAGGGAAGACATACCTGAATTGTTCCTTGAAAATTCTGAAGACATTGCAGATATACTAGAAAACGAAGGGATAAGATACCTGAGAGAAAAGAAAAAGAAAAGGTCCAGTCTGTTCAAGGTTGCGAACCTTGTAAGGAGGTTTGGGATTTGGAATGAGGAAAGCAAGATTATTGTGGGGAAAGAAGGGGAGAAGATTAGTCTGAGAGTGGCTTCTCTATTTCCAAAAGAGCCGCTTGAAATATTGAAAGATGCATATGCAAACGTATTTATGAGCGGCACTATGTTCCCTCTGAAAATGTACAAAGACTTATTTTCAATCAAGGATGCGAGAACATTGGATATAGAATCGCCATTCCTCCCAACAAACAAGCTATGCTTCATAGACAATGAGGTGTCAACAAAGTTTACTGAAAGATCAGAAAAGATGTATAAAAGGCTTGGTGAGAAGCTTGATCTTATAAGAAAGGAAATAAAGGGAAATATGTGCGTGTTCTTTCCAAGCTTCTCTGTGCTCGAGAATGTAGAAAGGTACATAAATCATAAAAACATACTTGTCCAGAAGGCACATATGAGAACAGAAGACGTTGCAAAGACTATTGAAAAGTTTATCTCCTCTAACGATTCAATGCTTCTGGGAGTAATGGGCGGGAGTCTCAGCGAAGGCGTAGACTATCCGAACAATTCGATAAAGTGCATTGCAATTGTGGGCATACCCCTGGCAAAGCCCAATCTTGAGATAAAGGCAAAGATAGCCCTTTATGAGTCAATGTTTGGGGGAAACGGCGAAAAATATGCATACATACTTCCGGGGCTGATAAAGTCAATCCAATCAGCAGGAAGGGCGATAAGGAATGAAAAAGATAGGTGCGTGATAATATTTATCGATAGAAGGTATGAATGGAATGTCTATAGAAGCATAATTGGCAGATTTTACAATACAAAAATAAAAAGCGACTACTTAAAAGACACGAAAGATTTCCTTAACGAAGCGAGCGAGAAATCAATATAGTAGCAGAGGGGCACTGAGAGCAAACAAAATGCATCGCAACAATTTTTGTACGATTCGATTTATTATCATTCTCTATGACTCAGACAGGATTTCGCAGGGGCAAGCAAATATAGGATGTTCTAGCATAGATTCCGCATACAGCTCCCATAAAAATCTTTGCGCCTTTTATCTTGTTGTTTAAAGCGTCGGCCTGTTCTCTTCTTCCAAAGAGTCTTTAGAGCTGAGGGCATACTTTCTTCCTCTCCAGGTAATCTCTTTCATCGTTGAAGCACTGGAGAGATTGAAGAAATATATAAAGGGAATAATCAATCCATCTAAAGCAATAACTGGCTTCCTTACCTTGCTCCTTTTCAATACAAGGTACTCGCTCAATGCAAGGTGATAAAGGCCAAGAAGGAATAGAGGGGATATGAGAAATGCAAATAATATTGAGCCCACGATAGAGATACACTCGCTTCCG
>JAVZOJ010000002.1:0-27731 GCA_038882355.1 Candidatus Micrarchaeaceae archaeon
GAAGGGAAGCTGCACTTCTATCGAATGCTCTTTTGCATGCGCATACTCGTCGAACTCGGCAAGCTTTGAGCAGTTTACAATTTCTTTCGAAAGCTCTACGTCGTTCTCTACAGTGCCTACTGGCGTGTTCCAATTTTGAAGCGATACGGAAACCTCCTTTCCAAGTCCTGTGTGGTTTGGCCCTATCACAACAATCGACTCCACGTCAATGCCTTTAATGAGTTTGTATGCGTGCGCTGCTACGAAGCCTGAGTAGATATATCCTGCATGCGGTACTACAAATGCACATGGCTCTTTCTCGAGCTCTTTAGCTTTCGCTTTTGTTATCATTTTTTCTATCGCTTCTTCAAGCTCCTTTTTTGAAGAAGGATAGAAATACCCTTCCACTGCTGGCGACCTTTCCACAATAATCCATTTTGTTTCTAAGATTTTAATACGCTTTCTTTTAACCTATTAGCCAAGAAATATTCTTGGCGATAAGATAAATCCATGCGGCAGGCACCGCTTCCAGAGGTTTTGTTTGCACGAAAAACGGCCTATATAGAGCCCCTTTAGAGGTTGAAGGGGTTTTGACTTACGAAGAACTCAGTTACAAAAAGGTATTTAAGCTTTTAATGATTGATGCATTATATGAAATGGGGATTAACGCATGTTGGTCTGTTTTCTTCGCTGCTAATATTGGGAGGCGCGCTTATCACCATAGGTAGCTATCTGCTTTTCTCATACTTGCCTTCCCATTCCTTTGCTCAGATGCTCAACGTTTTTGGGTTTGCATTTGGAATTATCATCACCTTCCTTGGGATTTTAGGTACAGGATTTGAAAATAGAAAGTTTGCGATAGGAATTGTTGCTTTTATCCTTTCACTGGCATCTTTCTCTATCTACAACCTCGTAAATGTGTCTACTTTCGGATTTTCGACAATGCTAAAGCTTGCTTCTTCAAGCATACCTTTCCAATACTTCTCGGAAATATTTCCGATTTCCTTCGGAGGCCTTGTTATAGGACCGATCGTTTCAATCATCGCTTCTGCAATCGCGATTATGTATTCAAACTATGGAAATAGATTTGCAAAGGCCAAGAAAAAGCACGGCGTGTTTGTAAACGGCGGAGCGCTTATTTCTTTCATTGGCTTTATAGTAGAGCTTGCCGTATTGTCTAGTCTCATATATGCGTACTTCGGCAGGAAGCCAGTTGAGCTTGCTGCACTTTATTCTTTATTCGGCGTAATCATCTTGGCATTTTCCTTGTTCATTAACGTAAAATCCTCTTACAATAAACTAAATGTCTCTAAGTCTTATGCGTTCCTCGGCCTTCTGCTTGGCTTTTCCCAAGTAGTCGTGTATGTGATTCTCCCCACAGTGCAATTGAGCAGGTTTGCAAGCGTCGTGTCTTCGTCCCTATCACAGCTTCCTGGGTATGAGATTGCAATAATACTTGGAATCGACGCTTCTATAATGGTTGCGTTAGGCATATACCTATATTTTTCAGGACTTATTCTTTCAATATTCTCAAATTATAGAAGAAAATCCCTTGCATTTATGCCTTTGCTATTCCTTACATTTATATATGCCGTCATTCTATTTGCTTAGCCTTTTCCGCTTTCTGGCTTGTCTCCCATTACGATAAATCCTGTATGCCAAATGCCTTTTGTAGAAGGCCTAAGGACTCTTTCCTTTGCAACCCAATCTCTCAATATGCACTCGAATATTGTCAAGTTTGAAAAACCTTGGTTTAAAAAAGAAAGATATGCTTCCTTTGCCTGCTCAATATTCGGTATGTATGCGGCGAGGTAGCCTCCAGCTCTTAATGCTTCAAAAGCGTGCAGGGAGACTCTTCCAGGTTCAGGAAGGTCCAATACGATTAAATCGACTCCTTTTTCATCTATTCCTTCATATATGTCTTTGTTCTTTACCACAATATTCTTTACTCCAGAAGCCCTTATGTTTTTTTCTGCAATCTTTATGAAGTCTTCCCTAATTTCGTAACTATAAACTTCTTTGCATACCCTTGCTAGGGCTATTGTAAGCCAGCCGTTTCCTGTGCCTCCTTCGACACATATGCTTTCTTTGCCTATGGACGAGTAGGCAAGGATTATTCCGATGTCTTTTGGAAGCATTACTTGAGGTCCTCTTTTCAAGCTCCTGTATTCTTTTGGCAAAAACATACCTTAAAAAACAAAAAGAACAAATTTATTACTTTCTCAATACCATCCGCGGAGCTTCATCGCGTTCGCAACGCGCTGCACAGCTATTATGTATGCTGCATTCCTAGGCGTTATCTTCTTCCCTTTATCCCCATATTTCTCCTGCATCTCTACAACTCCTTTGAATGAGTTTACCATTATCTCCTCAAGTTTCTCATAAACTTCGTTTTCCTTCCAATAGTAGTTCATCGAATTCTGAACCCATTCAAAGTAGGAGACTATCACCCCTCCAGAGTTTACGAGAAAGTCAGGCATGTCAATGATTCCTTTTTCAAAAAGTATCTTGTCTGCCTCGACTGTTACAGGTCCGTTCGCAAGTTCAAGAACAATCTTCGCCTTTATTTTGTCTGCATTATCTTTCCTTATTTGGTTTTCTATGGCGGCAGGTATAAGCACATCGACATCAGATTCAAGTAGTTCCTCATTTGTTATCTTTTCTCCTTTTTCATATTCAGATATGCTCTTTCCACTCTTCTTCAGCTCCATCAGTTCTTCATAATCCAGCCCATCTTCATTAAATGTTCCGCCCTTCGAATCGCTTATTGCAACAACCTTTGCTCCTAAGTTTTTGGAAAGCTTGAAAGCGAAGGAGCCAGCGTTCCCAAATCCTTGTATTGCAACCTTCTTCCCTTTAAGGTCTATCTTCGCATATTTTGCCGTTTCTCTCAATATATACATGGCTCCCATCGCAGTAGAATCAAACCTTCCTTCTGATCCCTGCAGCTCCACTGGCTTGCCAGTAATGGTACCAGGCTCTATGCTCCCCACAATCTTGCTATACTCATCATAGATCCATGCCATTACCTGCGAATCTGTATAAACGTCTGGCGCAGGTACGTCTATGCGCGGTCCGATGAACTTCCAAATGGATCTTACATAGCTCCTCGTCATGTTTTCTAATTCGTAACTGTCCATACTCTTAGGGTCGCATATTACTCCACCCTTTGCACCTCCAAAAGGAATGTTTGCAAGCGCACATTTCCATGTCATCCACGCAGCCAATGCCTTGACGGTGCTTAAATTTTCCTGAGGGTGGTATCTTATTCCCCCTTTGCCTGGCCCCCTTGCGTTGTTGTAAAGCACCCTGAAGCCTTTGAAGGTCTTGAAAGATCCGTCTCTCATTCTTGCAGGAAAGTTTACTTCTACTATTTGCATCGGCTCCCTAAGCAATGCATGCGCTGTTTTGTCAAGTTCCATAATTTCAGCGGCCTCATCAAGCTGGGCCTGCGCTGTAGTAAAAGGATCATTCTCTTCCATATAAATCCGAAATAGTTTTTTCAGAGAACTTATTTATTTGTTAACTTCTCGTTGCTTTACTTCACATACAAGAATGCCATTTGCATAGTATTTTATTTGTTGCTTTTCGTAATAAATTTATGAAATCTCAGAGCGCGCTCGAATTCTTAATGACATATTCATGGGCATTTATCATAATAGCGCTCATCGTCTCGCTCATAGTTGCATATTCTTTGTCTAACTCTTCAAAGGCAACGTTTACACAAACATATTGCTATATAGAACCGCAAATGCCGTGCTCTGCTTTGGTGCTCCAAACAAATTCAACCTCATCAAGGGCAATTCTTATATTCTCAAACAACCTTGGCACAAGCATCTTCTTCTCGACAAATTCTTTTTTCATATACCCTACTCAGCTTGGGATAAAATACCCTGGGATATGCCTGCCTTCGCTTGCTCCGCAGGGATCGCAGGTTATTTGCGTTGCAAATATTACTAAATTGAATTTTCCCATAGGCGTTCAACTCAATCCTTCTTTCTTTATATCTTATGGAATATGCTCTCCAAAATGCGCATTGCCTATATACAATACTTCAGGCATAGGTACAACATTTGCTTCAAACATGAATCCTGTCGTTTCGGAAGTAAACCTCGTACCAAGCCCTGCAGGCGCGATAGTGGTTCAAGGCACAAGGTATTATGGAGATACCTCGCTATTTTTGATCCTCTATAAGAATTACCAAATTTATGCGCTTCCTTACCCTGGATATAAGTTCTCGTCTTGGTATTCAAATACCTCGTTAATAAAGATTCTTAATGCTTCTTCTCAGTCCACAATCGTATATGTAGGTGGGCCAGGAACGCTCCAGGCGAATTTTGTCACATAGACTATTTATAAATAGACCTGTAGACGTTTCCTGCATCATCAGTTATTACTATGCATTCGCCTTCACATTCTATAAGACATGCCTGGCAGAGTATGCATGCAGATCCGTTAACTGCTACAGATATTCCGCCGCTTGTGCCATCATTTGTTTGCGCAAAGTGCCTGTGGCCGTCTTGGACGTTTGCCCATTTAGCAACTACTTGTGGATCGCTCTGTCCTTTCCATTGAACATTTTCTGGTGCATGGTCCTTGTTAACATCAGGCCCGTTTCTGTCTACCAGCTCAAAAACAGCAACAGGACATACATCCTTGCAGTGCTGGCAACCTGTGCACTTCGGCTTCTCCACCCATACATCCATTCTGTTCACCCGAAGAGGCTAGCAAGGCCTCCTACTGATTCTTCTTCACTTTTCTTGCTCTCTTTCTTCTCTGCTTCGTTCTGAGGCTGCGCACTTGTAGTTGCTTGCGGAGCCTGTGGAGCAACGTTCTGCGCGTTCTTTATTACCTCTTTTATGTTTACCCCTTTCAAAGAGGTAACTACTGCTTTTACCATTGCTTGATCTGGCTCTATCCCTGTTGCCTTTATTACCCTTTCTAGATTCTCTTCGGTTACTTCTTTCCCTACTGCATCAAGTAGCAACGCTGCATAGATATATTCCATTAGTCTCACCAAACAACATATTTTATTAAAGCATCCTATTTAATATATTTTGCCATTTGCCAAAGTACTTTTCATACCTTTCCATCGCCTATTTTGAATGCCATTGCTTGGCCCATTGCCTTCAATATGAGCCTTTCAATGACTGTAGGCACATATATGCTTTTCTCAACGCCCAAGTAAAGCGCAGAAAGGTAAGACTTTATCAGGATTCTGCTGATGTTATATGGAGTAGGCATATTGATGGAGTATGCAAGCGCATCTGCTTCAGTGAAGCACTTTTCTATTTCTTTCTTCACAATCTTAGAGTTTATTGAGAGAGTCTTGCTGTCAAAGAACGTTCCTGAAAATACTGCGTTCTCTACATAAATCTTTGCGGAGAATGGAGCAATGTTAAGGAGCCTAAGTGCGTTTGCAAGATTTTTTGAAACTTTTTCGCCTTTCTTAACGATTGTTTTGGTCTCGCTTATTACTACTTTCCCTTTTTGGATCTGCGCATTTATCCCTGCATTCTTCAATTCGCTGACCATTTGTCCTGGCGGCAAAGACGTTTCACCTGCTTCAACTATTATGTCATTCTCGGAGATTTGATTTGGCTTTGCAAAGAGCCTGACTGAATTCTCTTCAAAGAATTCATTCAGCTCGAAAGGATCCTTGTTTGAAAGTATAATTGCAAAATTTCCAGATTTTGAATCGATAGTTTCCTTTAGCTTTTCATTTTCTATGGCGCGTGCTATAACTTTCTTCCTTCCCACAATAATCCTTGTGTCTCCTTTTAATTCATTCTTCATTTTTTGAAGGAGAGAATCAGGCACCCTCTCAAGCCTGGCGATGCCGATTGTTTTGTACTTCTTCGCTTCTTCCTTCAGCTTTTGCACAAATACCTCTTTTTCCTTTCTTAACATCTTAATCAACCATAGACCAATATCGGCTTGCTCATTGTCAGCTTCAGGTATATTGACTTTATTCTGTTCTCGCCAAGCTTACTTATCAGTGCGTTGACCACTTCTTTAAGGTTGTCATATATTTCTTCAGGCTTCATGTCCTCTTTTCCTATCATGCAATGGACTGTTGGAAGGTATTTCCCCTTTGATTTAAGCACGACCTTATTTCTCAATTCTTCTTTTAGCGTTTTTATATTTTCTTGAACTAATGGCTTCGGAAGCTTGCCCCTAGGCCCGAGGAATTGGCCCAACGTTTTTGCGATGAGGGGCATAAGGCTTGGCTGAGCATATAACGCTTCATATTCTAGAAGCTTCTTTAGCTCCTTTTTGTCATTGCTTGTTTTGTTTACATCTGTTATGACATCTATTCCATTCTCTTTTGCGGCATCTGCGATATTCTTGTCTGTGGTAAATATCGCAATCTTTGGCTCTATCCCTTTTCCATGTGGAATAGAAACCTCGAGGTTAAGCCTATTCTCTTGCTTCGAAAAATCTATATTCTTAAAATTTATAGCCAAGTCTACGCTCTGCCTAAACTTCCTCTTTCCTCTATTTTCCTCAATATACTTCCTTATCTCTTCTAAGTTCTTTAAAGGCAAAGAATCCCTCCTGCAGACTTGCAGTACTCGGGAGAAACAACAATTTAACTTTTCGTAAGAAATCTTTTTATTTCTTTCTGAAAAATTCTTTGACTTTTAAATATGTTGTTTTACTTCAAGGCTTTGCCATTTTTTATATCTCGTATATTTGCTGCAGGTTTAAAAAGCTTCTCTAACTATTCATTATATGCCTATTGCATATATTGTCGTTACAGGAGGCGTAATTTCTGGATTAGGAAAAGGAATAACGACTGCTTCTATTGGAAAGGTTTTGCAATCAAAAGGCTTCAAAGTCACCGCCATAAAGATTGACCCATACCTGAATTTCGATGCAGGCACGCTAAGGCCGACAGAGCATGGAGAGGTATGGGTTACAGAAGATGGCGGAGAAACTGATGAAGACCTCGGCCATTATGAAAGATTTCTAGATGTCAAATTGGGCAAGAAGAACAACATAACGACTGGCCAGGTTTACCTGGAAGTGATAGAGAAAGAGAGAAGCGGAGAATATTTGGGCAAGACGGTCCAGATAATACCTCAGGTTACTGATGAGATTAAGCGAAGGATAAGGGATGTTGCGAAAGAGAGCCTTGCAGACTTTGTTTTAATAGAGATCGGGGGCGTTGTTGGAGATTATGAAAATATTCCTTTTTTGGAAGCTGTAAGGCAGATGAAGCTAGAAGGGGAAAAGATGCTGTTTGTGCATGTTGGATATCTGCCTGTAGTAAAGAGCCTAGGGGAGATGAAAACAAAGCCGATACAGCATTCAGTCAAAGAGATAAGGGCGCTGGGCATACAGCCTGATTTTATAGTGTGCAGATCTGAAGGCGCTGTCGATTCTGTGAGAAGAGAGAAGATAGCACTATTCTGCAATGTCACTGCCGAAGATATAATTGCAAACCAAGACCTGGAGAATGTTTATGAGCTGCCTTTGTTGCTGGAAAGCCAAAAAGTTGGGGACAAGATTCTTGCCAAGCTTAATTTGGAAGGCAAGCCCTCAAATCTGGAAGAATGGAAAAACCTGATTGAAAAGTCCAAAGGCATAAACAATAAGGTAAAGATTGGAATTGTAGGAAAATATTTTGACGTTGGGGAATACAGTCTGGCAGACTCTTATATTTCAGTCATAGAAGCAGTCAAGCATGCAGCATGGCATAGCGGCACTATGCCTATATTCTCTTGGATTGATGCAAAGTCTCTCGAAGCCAACAATGAGGAAGAGATGAAAAAGCTGAAGTCTGTAGATGGTTTGATAATTCCTGGAGGCTTCGGTTCAAGCGGCGTTGAAGGGAAGATACGTGCAATTAGGTTTGCAAGAGAAAGCAATCTGCCCCTATTGGGCTTATGCTTCGGCCTTCAACTTATCGTTGTAGAGTTTGCAAGAAACGTCTGCGGCTTGAGAGATGCGCACTCTACAGAAATAAATCCAAATACTGAAAATCCAGTAGTGGATCTTCTTCCTTGGCAAAAAGAACTCATGAAAGAAAGCAAATATGGAGCTACGATGCGCTTAGGTGGCCAAACTGTTCTGCTAAAAGAACACACATTGGCCTATACGCTATATGGCAAAATCAAGGTGGTTGAAAGATTCAGGCACAGATATGAAATAAACCCAAGATACGTTGAAATTTTGGAGAAGAATGGATTTGTATTTTCAGGGGAGTCAGAAAAAGATGAAGGAATCATGCAGATTGGCGAGCTGCCCAACCTGGACTTTTTCATAGGAACCCAGTTCCATCCTGAGTTGACATCTAGGCCACTTAGGCCAAACCCCTTGTTTCTCGGATTCATCAAAAGCGCCAAAGCGCGAGCGAGCAGACAATAAGCCTTTGCATTTAGTAGCCTGTGTTGCTAAATAAAAAGAAACTAATAAAAAGATTGTTTGAGAAAAAGAAAAGATTATTATGCGAGCATTCTTTCTGATTCTCCTTTTGCCTGCTCTTGTTTACGCGCAATATGGCTACGGCACCTCTAGTATATCCCTCTCGAGCAGCTCTTTATCTCTATATCCAGGCAGTTCAACGAGCGCAAAATATTCTGTGGACCTTTCATCCGGAAGCACATGGGGCACAACCCTTCAAGTTGTAAATGTGCAGCAGCTTTCAAGTAGCGGAATAAGCGTTTCTCTGAGCAATGCTTATGGGGATCCTCCATTTTCAGGTACCGTTTCAATTTCTGTGTCTAAAAATACAAAGCCTGGCAACTATTCAATAGAGCTACAGGCGACAGGGGATGATCCTTCTCAGGCAACTTCGATCAATCTGGTTGTGCTTGCGCCTTCAAGCGCTTCTAGCAGTAGCTCTAGCAGCACTACTCCAACTACCGCTCCGCAGGGCAATTTATTCAAGTTCATCTCTTCTTCTACTTTGACAGTTTATTCAAATGAATCAAGCATTCAGAAGGTCGGCCTCTCTGGTCCCAACGGTACTTCAATACTTGTATACATACTTCCTGGTACTTATGTAAAGGAAAATGGAAATCTTTTAAGCAGGTATAATTTTACCGTGGCAACCTTTTCCTCTGTAAAGTCATACACGCTTCCGAACTATACCCCTGTGTTTGCATTCGCTTTTGAGGTAAATGGAAACATTAGTTCTAAAATAATTTTCGTCAACTCCACTGGGAGCACTAAGCCAGTGATTACCTTTTTGTCTGCTCCAAAAAACTACACATCCTATACGTTGCTAAACGGAACGTTCAATGGAACCTATTATGAAGGAGGTTCTTATGCGTTTAAAGACCAGTGGTTCTTCAACTCAACGAATAACCTATTAGAGAATAACGAATTTGTAAAGCCTGTTATGTGGGTTGTTCTCTCTCCTGTCTCAAAGAGCGCGCCATCGACTTCTTCAACAGTAACAACACTTCCTGTTTCTTCAATTCCGCCTTCTCAAAAGGGCCAGCAGCCATACGCGCTCTATGCCGCAATCGTCGTTGTGGTGATAATAATATTGGCAATAGCTGCCTTTGCATTGAGGAGAAAGTGATTCTGTGGAAAGGGAAATAAAGGTCGGAAGAGGAGAGGACGAGATAGATGCCTTCTTAATAGAAAACGAGAGTAAAAAGGGCCTCATAGTAATACACGAGATATTTGGGCTCAATGAGCACATAAAAAATGTGGCGAGGAGATTTGCGAAGGAGGGCTACGTTGTCTTGGCCCCTAGCCTATTTTCAAGTAAGGATATGAAAGACATAGCGAGCGAGGAAAATATAGGATTGGCAATGAAGATAATGTTCTCAATACCTCCAGAAAAGCAAAGGGACATTGATTATTTGGTTAAGGAGTTCGAGAAGCATGAAAGGAGAAATGAGCTAAGGCGCCTTGTTGACCTGCTATTTTTAAACCGACCTATAGAAAGGTTTACCAAAGAATTGGTCGAGTCTGCAAGGTTTCTAAAGGAGCAGTGCAACGTAGAGCGAGTCGGATCTGTAGGATTCTGCTTTGGAGGAGGCATGTCGCTAAACCTTGCATGCACTGGAGAAGTCGATTCGGCAGTGACTTTCTATGGAGAAAATCCGAAGCCTATAGACAAGATAAAAGGATTCAAGGGCAGCTTCCTTGGCATATATGCAGGAGAAGACAGCAGGATTAACGCAGGCATACCTGAACTCGTGAGAGAAATGGTCGACAAAAAGTTGCCTTTCCATATAAAGGTTTACAAAGGAGTGCACCATGCCTTCTTCAATGATACAGGAAGAAATTACAACAAAGAAGCTGCCGAAGATGCCTATCTGCTTACAAAGCTACATTTTTCAAGGACGCTTTGAGAAAGCTTATATATCACCCTTTGAATTATGTTATTTATGGAATCCTTTAGGCGAAAAAATAATTTCAATTTAAAGGAGCATGAAGAGATAAACGTCATTGAAACTGAGGAGAAAGTCTACTCTTTCAGAAGGGAAGAGAAGGATGTCGCTTCAAAAAGCGTTCAAAAAGAGAAAAAGCCAGGCATTCATACAGTAGTTGCTTTTGGTTCTGCTGCCGTTATTTCGAGCGGAATATTATTGTATCTGCTTACCCTTTCAGAGTCTTTCCTTGTCCTCTGCGCATTGGGCGTTGGAGCGTTGGCCTTCGATATAGGCGTGAGGAGAAGGGAAAAGGCCCTCTTAGGAAAATTAGACAGGCAGAAAAGAATAGAACACTTCAAGAATATTTCTAGAGATGAACTTAGAACTATTTGTGGAGTTTTACTAACATCTAGCGCATATCCTCTCTCTCTAATTCCAAGTATTTTCGGAGAAGTAGTTTCACCACTTATCCTTTTCTTAGGCGCCACACTCCTTGGCCTTGGCCTTGGGTCTTCTTATATTAGCTTAAAGGAATCAAAGATGAACTTTTCCTTTGAGAAAAATGGCAAAGACTGGGCTGCGATGAAAAGAGAGTAGCAAGGGAAAAGCGCGTAGATCCTGTGCATTGAATTATAGCGAAAGTATTATATGTTTTGTTATTAAAAAGTTTTTGTGGTGGTTAAATCTGATAGGAAAAAGCTATGAGCTGATAGAATACGTGCCTATTCAAAAGGTAAAAGAGCTAATGGAGAAAAGGGAGAAAGAAAGCCCTATTGGCTATGAGCAGCAAAATTCATTGGAGCATGCAAGGGAGCTTAGCGAAATCTCTGGGAAAAAGGCAGAAGCGATGGTCTCAAAGCTTATCGAGCTTGGAATGGGAAAGAAATCTGCATGCTCTTTGGTGAGCGCATTGAAGCTGGCAAAAGAGAGCAAGAATCTCGATGCGATAATAAAGCATGCGGCAGTAATAGACAAGATTGAACTTGACGAGGAAGCCATAGGAAAAATAAAGAAACTCATAGAGGAGCGCGTGGTCGAAGATGAGGAATAGATCAAAATGGAAAGGAGAAAAGAGGAACTTGAGGAATATGCATATGTTGTCGATTACTTGCCTAGCGGAAAGTCTTCTTCTTTAAAGAACGAGTCTATGGTGCAGCTCGTAGGGGAATCTCATTTCACGCTTCTCGAGGCCGTAACGAAGCCTGTTGAAATCAGGGTTGGCGAAAGGGTTTATATAGGAAAGGAAAACAGGGATAAAATAGAAGTGATAAAAGGCAGGATCGGATATGAAGATCTGACCGATTCTGCAAAGAGCGAGTTGCCCAATGTCGTATATGCGATTATAAAGAACAACGAAAAAAGGTTTGTCGAGTTTTTTAACAGTGCGGGTCCGCTGAACATCAGGATACACTCTCTTGAACTCCTTCCTGGGATAGGGAAGAAGCATTTGGAGGCAATCCTTAGAGCAAGGGACGAGAAGCCTTTTGAGAGCTTTGAGGACATAGAGAAGAGGGTGGAATTGATTCAAAACCCTGCGAAGATGCTATCAGAGAGGGTCATAATAGAATTGAAGGGGGAAACAAGGTTCTACATCCTCGCGAGGCCGCCTATTCAAAAAAGAGGAAAAGAGTATTAGCCTCTGCTCAGCGGCTCAAGGTCTATCGCGTTTGATATTATTCTTCTAGAGGTCGATTTGGATAGCTTTAGCTCTACAACGTATGCACTTCCCCTTTTCTCTACAATTTCTCCCACCCTTCCTTTGTACCTTGGATGCGGTATGTTGTTTCTGTTTCCTTTTGGAACTATCACTACCCTTTCTCCAACCTTGAACTCTTTTACAATATCATTTACTGTGAGCATCGATACCTTGTGCTTTCTAGAGATGTTCCTGCTTTTTTTATAGAGCATACCATTAGACCCTTTCATAAAACCACTAGGAAAGATATTTATAAATACTGATTTAAGATTTAAAAAGGTGATTATTTGAGTAAAGAAAAGCCAGAAATAAAGCCGAAGTTCACGATAGAAAACATCGTCGCAAGCGCAGAGCTCGGCGTAGAGCTAGACTTATACGGAATAGCGAAGTCTTCTAGGGATGTAGACTACGAGCCTGAGCAGTTTCCTGGAGCAATCTGCAAAATACACGACCCAAAGGTCGCGCTCCTTATATTCAAAAATGGCAAGATTATCTGCACAGGCGCAAAGACTGAAGCAGACATAAAGAAAGCTTTGCAAAAAGTGATAAAGCTCGTAGAGGACCACGTAATCCCAAGTTCATCTTCTTAGGATTTTCCTTGATGCAATATATATTATTGAAATAACGATGGCAAGGAGTGATATTGCTTCTACGAGCTTCGTTGGCGAATAAGATATGAAGTAATATCCAAAAGAAATAAGCAAGGAGTCCCAAATCAGAGTCCCTAAGAAGGAAAAGGTGTAGAACTTTTTCTGGTCCATTTTTGCAAATCCTGCCGGGAAGCTGATAAGGCCCCTGACAATGGGAAGCATCCTTGCTATAAATACTGCAAGCGTGCCGTTTCTGCCAAACCATTCATCAACCTCTTCTATCCTTTCCCTCTTTATCCCAAATCTGGCTGCATGCTTTACTACTATTTCCTTTCCTATAAGCATGCCTATGTAGTAGTCAATCGCAACTCCTACCATGCTTCCTGCTTGGACTGAGAGAAGCGCGAGGAAAGGGTTTAGAATCCCTTCTTTCGAGAAGAACCCGACTGAGGGCAAGAGTATTTCGCTAGGAATAGGAAGGGAAGCCGATTCTAACACCATGAGCAAAAATATTGAGAGATATCCGTATTCAGAGATGAGGTGTGATATTGAAGAGTAGGTAAGGTGGAAAATTGAGAGCAAGAAAAACATAGATATATTTCTGTGCAATTCATTATTAAGCATTTTCATGAGAATAAAAAAGCAGGATGCTAAAGAAGGCATAATAGTGGTAATCCCAGAGTCATTTGACGATTTGTATGTTTTGTCTAGAGTGATAGGGAAAGGAGACAGGGTCATCTCGAAGAGCTTCAGGAAATACAAGCCGAGCAAAGAGGTGGAACCTGAGCAGAAAGAGGTGCTCGTGGAGATAGAAGCTGAAAAAGTTGAGATATCCCAGGATTCGCAGGCCCTTAGGATAACTGGCAAAATATTTTCAGGCAAACCGGAAAAGTATGTGACGCTGGGGAGCTACCATACGATCAACGTAGAGAAAAATAGGGAGATAACAATATTGAAGAATGAGTGGCCAGGGTATATAATGAAACTGCTAAAGCAGGCTGTCGATGAGTCGAAAAAGCCAAGAGTTGGAATTGTAGTAATGGACGAAGAGGTCGCATGCTCTGCATACGCAACAGGGAGAGGAATATCTAATTATTCTGAGATAAAAAGCTTTTTGAGCAAGAGAATGAGCGAGAAGGAGTATGAAAGGGCGAAGGAGGAATACTTCAAAAAGGTCATAGACCAAATAAACTCCATGGAGGTTGACGTTGTGATAGTCTCAGGCCCTGGATTCATGGCCGATGAGCTAAAGAAGTTTGCTGCAAATAAAGGCATAAAAAAGAAGGCCATCTTCTCCCATTCAAGCGACACTGGAAGAGGAGGAATATTAGAGGTCATCCAAAGCGATGTATTCTCTAAGGTATCTGAAGAAAGCAAGTCAAGGGAAGACTTTGAGCATATCAATAGGCTGCTAAGCATGCTTAGGCTTGGCCTTGCTTCTGTAGGGAAAGAGCCAATCTCAGGTAGGGAGGTAGATGAAGTGGTGGTTCTTGATACTATGATAAACCAGGAGGAGATTAAAGAAGTGCTTGAAGATGCTGACAAAAGAGGAGGTAAAATATACATCGTGAGCTCAGGGAGCGATGCAGGAGAGATACTAAAGAACTTCGGGGGCCTTGGGATCATATACAAATCATAGTTCAGGTAAATGTTATCCTTTGGGTTCCATAATTGCAGTCATTGAACCACAAGATTTCTACCTGGTAAAGGCCGCTATTTAAAGACGCAGAGTCAGGCCCATAGGTAGTTGCAGTCTGCGTTTTCCATGCAGAGCCTGAGAATACATTGCTCCAAACTGTTCCTGGAGCAAGGGGCTTATAGTAGACCTCCATTCCATCAGATGTTGTAATAGTTACCCCTGCAGTGGAAGGGTATAGAAAGAAAAGCGTGGTAGAGAAGATGGAGAATGTAGTGTTGTAAGGGTAGGTGCATGACACCTTTGTGTTAAGGAAAGATGCGCCGTTTGGGAAAGGCTGGGTTCCATTCCCAAAAGAATAAGAAAATACGCCTGTATAATTAAGCGCCATGAAACCATTTTGTACTATCCTCCACTTGCTAGGCAAGGCAGGGCTGTATGAAAAAGGAGGAGCCTGAATCGAGCTTGGCCCTTCCGCAGAAATCATAGCGAAAGGAACAAACTCTTTTGGAGATCCTTGTGCAACGAAAGCGCCTCCAAAAGTCGAATTTTCTGCCAAGCAGCTTCCGTAAGTCGTAGAGTTTACTCCTGAATTGCAAGAGTAGCCTTGAAGAGTAAAGAATCCTTGGACTAAGCTTCCTAACGGATCAAACACCGGCATCTTTGCTACGCATATGGAATAGGATCCTGGATAGATATACGAAGGGGTGCAGCCTCCATAGGAATATGAGTTTCTTATCTGCACTGACATCTGGGAAATATTTATGGGCTCGCTTCCTGAATTAGATACAACAAGCGTCAGCGTAGAGTAGCTAAGAGACGAATTTGAATATATGTATGCGACTTCGCAGTATATCCCGCTATATGCGTTGCATTGCGAAGGTATGAATGAAAGCGTAGAAGAAGCATAAAATAATATGATGTATACGCTCAACCCTATTATTAGAAATACGAATCCATAAACAGTCAAGAATTCTATAGACGATTGAATCCTAATACGCATAAAAAGAATTCTATTATAAAGTTAAAAAGGATTATTGTGTAGCTGCTTTTACAAAATCGATGTTGTACTTTGTGTTTTCAATAACGCGTTTTACGTCTTTCTCTATGTCTTTGCGTGGCTTTTTCGATGAAAAGAATTCCTTCATGTCGTTGTAAGTCTCTTCAGAATTTATAAAATTCATAGAATTCACTGCCTTATTTAGAAGGAGCGTGCCTACCGCATATTTCTCTTCTAGCGTGTCCCAGTTGTCCTTTATCATGTACCACAACTTATTGTTTCCATGTTCATTTTCTCCTATTGAGCCGATTACAAATGGTGTGTCTCCAAGCCTTACCCTTTTTGAGAATGAAATTTCAAATGCGTCCTTTATCAAGGCTTCGCTCGGAAGCGTGCCAAGGCCGAGAAGGAAAGTCACTCTCCTTTCTGGCACCTTTTCCTTCTCATACATGTTTAAGAGCTCCTCGATCATCTCTCTTCCTCCGTTGCTAGCAGTTCCTACCACTACTGCCCTGAACAAGTCCGGCTCTATAGCTTTCCCTTTCCTTATTTCTTCAAATTTGCTCTTCACAAATTCTACTACGTCCTTTTCCTTTATTTTCGCAAGCGCCACAAGAGCTTCTATCCTAAGCGCCACATTGTATATGGGCTCTCCCTTCCTTGGAGTCTTTCCAATCTTTTCAATCACATGCCTAATTGCTTTTCTCATTATTTCATCAACCTTTTCATGTTTGGAAGTTCCATTCAAGATCAGCCAGAGCCACTCCATCTGCGCTATCGCTACGCTGTTCGCTGGAAACTCTAGGCTTTTGTAATGTTTTTCCAACAGGGAAAGGTAGTCTTCAAGGGAAAACCTTCCTGCTCTCATCTCTGCAAATATGTCTGAAAATACTCCTGCCCTGTCCAGGTTAGACACAAAGCCTGAGGAAAGGATTGAATCTGCATGCTCTTTGGAATACAAGACCCTGTATATTCCTTTTTGCATGTAATTGAGCTTTACTATTTCCTTGCCTGCAAAGTCTCCAATTTTGCCTTTTAATATAAACTTACCTTCCTCCCCTTTGCCCTTATATCTTATGGGTATATCCCAAACCTCTTTGTGCCTTTTGTTTGAGAGGACAAATCTTGATTGGTATATTTTGTTATTCCTTATTTCCACTATCGGATAGCCCTCCTGCTCTATCCATTTCGATATCATATTCCTAACCCCCCTTTCTTGCGCTTCCAGGCTGTTGAATAGGTCTACTGCCTTGACGTTTGAGTACTTGTATTTTTTAATGTATTCCCTTATTCCGTCTCTGAACTTGCTTTCTCCCATATAGTCTTCCACCATAGAAAGTAGCGAAGCCCCTTTCTCGTATGTTATGGTGTCAAAAAGCGACGCTGTTTCAGCAGGGCTCCTTACGCTCATCCTTATCGGATGCGTGTTCTCTAGCTGATCTATAGAGAGGGCTTCGTCGATGTCTTCGTAATAAAAGAATTCTTCCGGATAAAATTCTGGGAATACCTTTGAGGTCGATCTTACATTCATGAAGCTCGCAAAGCTCTCATTCAGCCAAAGGTCATCCCACCATTCCATCGTCACCAAGTCCCCAAACCATTGGTGAGCCATTTCATGCGAGATTACGTCTGCGCACCTTTTCAAGCTTGTTTTTGCGCTGTTTTCATTTACCAAAAGGTTTGTTTCTCTAAACGTAATCGCGCCCCAATTTTCCATTGCCCCTACGGCGAAATCAGGTATTGCAATAAGGTCCAGCTTAGGCAAAGGATATTTCTGCTTAAAGTAATTGTTGTAGTACTTGAGCAGCTTTTCAGCGTATGACAAAGGCGCCTTTAGGAATTCTTCCCTGCCTTCTACGCCTATTGCGTTTACCTTTGTTCCATCGACAATCCTTCCTTTTTTAACAAAGCGTCCTACGCCCAAATAAACAAGATATGTGGACATGGGAGGCGTTTCTTTGAATGAGACAACCTTTTTGTCATTTTCATACTCTACTTTTTCAATTGGCATATTCGATATTGCTTCCATTTCTTTCTCTACTTTTAGTGCAATTTTAAATCTTGCTTTAAATGAAGGCTCATCGAAACAAGGGAAAGCGGACCTTGCATCCGTAGGTTCGAACTGCGTGGTAAACAAATTCTTTTTCCCTTCATGCTCATAGGTGCTCTTGTAAAATCCATACATCTTTTCATTATGCTTTCCTATAAAGTCTATGATCAGCTTTCCTTCCCCTTCAAATTCGCCATCAAGCTTTATCTTCAATATTTCTTCTTTTTTGTCTAATGAAAATCTGCAACTGCTTTCTTTCCCTTTTGCTTCAAGAGCGCAAGAGCGCACGTCTATTTCCCTGCAGTTGATTGCTATTTCCTTTACTTTCTTGTTCGCCACGATTTCTATTTCTTCGTGGCCCTTGAAGGTATCGCCGCCCACTTCAATTTCAATAAAATATCTTTTTGGGAGAACACTCTTTGGTAGCGCCATAGAAATGCTATCGAGATAAAGGCTTAAATCTTTATTCTTTCAAAAAGTGCCTTGAACGAAAATTGAAAGTATGTTTAAGGCCAGCTGCTCCGACTTGGCGTTTATTTCACTAATATGGCAATTCGTGGGCCATAGCCCTGTTCTGCTTCCGTTGGCAACTGCCTTATTTGCTCTAATCGTAGCACTCATATTAAATATGGGTACCAAATTGTATGCTGAATGTTTTACTGCCTTATGTTGGTTTAAGGATTGGAATTATCAGCGAGAGTAAGAAAAAGGAAAATCTTAAATATAAGGACAGACATCTGTTATATTGTGAAGTATTGCCCGACATGCAAGAGAGATAGCAGCTCTGCAAAGTTTTATGGAGAATGGTGCGAACACTGCACGAAGGAAATAATGAGCAGGGATTTGCCTTCTTTTGCTGAAGTAAGTGTTTGCAGAGCATGCGGTTCAATAATGCTAGGGAGCAGGAGCGCGCATTTTGATAAGACAGGCTTCGAGGCCGCGGTGGGAAAGGAAATAGGCCATAGCGTCATAATAAAAGAAATAAATCAAGGCAATCTGCATGTAGAGGTTCTCTTGGAGAGGTATGGGGAGCCCATATGGATAGAGAAAGAGATGAATGTAAGAATAAGGAAGATGATGTGTCTCAATTGTAGAAGAAAAGCTGGAGGCTATTATGAGTCGGTTTTCCAGCTTAGGGGAGAGAAAGAGAATATTGAAAGAGAAAGATCTAGAGTAGAAAAGTTCTTTGAAGAGAGAGGAGGGTTTGTTTCCAGAGAGAAAAAGGTAAAAGGAGGAATAGATCTTTATCTTAACAGCAAGGCAATTGCAAAAGAATATATATCACAACATAAGTTGAATACTAATGTCTCGAAAACGCTGAAAGGGGTCATTAATGGAAAGAGGTTCTATGTTGTGACATTTGCAATAAGGGTTTGATACTATGAAAGCTTATGTGCTTATGCTTTACTTAATTCTTCTTTTTGCCCCAGTCCAGTCTTATGCTAATAATGTGTATGCGATATTCGGCAACTTTGGAAGAAAGTGCACTTACGTGAACTTTTCATTTATTAATTGCTCTGACGCGACTCCGATAAAGATCTCTGTAAGCATCTATACCCATTATCCTTACTATTACGGAAACTTTACTGCGTTTCCTTTAAACACGACGAAAGAGGGTGCAGTGGAGAGCATATTCGGCGGCATTTGCACGCTTCCAAGCTCCGGCACTGCTATTTGCACGGTAAATTATGCGCCCTTTTCAGTCTATTCTGGAAACGGAACATATTTGGCAAACATATCTCTCAAGCTAGTTTCAAATCTTTACAGGCAAATAGTGTTCAATTACTCTACAAACGTAACTATTTATCACTACATCACCCCTGAGGAAGAATCCTTAGTCAATGACTTTTTGTCTTTGCTCAAAAAGGTCGATTACTATAATGATTCATACATCGGCTTCTGCAGCAACCACCACATATGCAACAATTCCGTAAATTCAAGCATTCAAAACATGGTTCTTTTGGCCAAAGAGGCAAACGAAAGCCTAGAAAATTCAAGCTTAAGCCAAGCGTATTCTTACATCTTTCAGCTCAACGGCAGCATAGGAAATTTTGCCCCAATTTTTTCCTCATTTTACTCTTTTGCCAATACAACAATATCTTTGGTAAACGAAGCGAATGGAAATGTAAATGCATCGAGGTCAATATATGCCGGTAACCTTTCGATACTCTCGAATTGCACTTATTCAAGGAATGAAACGTATAAAGAAGCAATAAATAGCTCAATATCTTTTGTAAGCTCTTTTTCAAATGCAACAAACCCTGAAGAGGCCGAGCAGTATTTGAACCTTTCAAAGTCGCTTTTGAAAAATGAAACTCTAGCAATAAGAAAATGCTCCTTAGTTGGAAAGACCATCTTGCTCCCACACTTCAATATCCCCCAATTCAACTTCTCGGAAAAGGGGATCTTCGAAATCGGCATTGGCATCGTTTTAATAATTGGAGTCGCCGTTGGGATTTCGAGGCTCTTGGAGCACAGGGAATTCATGAAGATTAAGAATAAAGGCCAAGGTAGCGAGAAAGAAGAGGAAGAAAAGGGAGAAGAGAGCGAGGAAAAAGAAGGAGACCTTGATAAATGGATAAAAGGGGGAGGAATCGAAGAAAAGGGCATATGAGCTTAATTTTTCCTTTTTTACTAATGTTATCAAAAAGGTTATATTATTTATTTGAGATAATTATTTGGTAAGTTCATGGCTGACCAGTCTTCTGTAAAGACAGGAATAGACTCAATGATTGAGTACCTGAAAGAAAATGGAGAGAAAGATTCTATTTCTCTTGCTGCCGCTTTGGGCGTGAGCGAATCTACAGTTGAGGAGTGGGCAAATATTCTTGAAAAATACAACATGGTGAAGATTTCTTATCGAGTAGGGAAGATGTTTGTTGCGCCGCTTACCCTTGGCCAGGAAGCAACGGCTGCGCTAAGCAAAGTGGCTGAGGAGCAAGAATCCATATTGAGGGAAGAACTCAATAAGCAGAAGATACAGCTTGAAGAGCTAGAAAAGGAGGTGAATGAGCTTGTCAAATTCTCTTCAGATGCAGAAAAGCTTTTCGAGAGCAAAGCAGGCTCTTTGAAGAAGTCTTTAGACATGATCTCTCAGATTGAATCAAAGTCAAACTCGGTATTTCAAAAGCTTCAGGAAAAGAAAGACCTTGTCGAGAAGATATCTTCAACGCTCTCAGAGGAAATGAATAAGTTCCAAGAAACAGTAAAAGCAACCGCGCCCGATACCTTATTTGAGGAGCAAAACAAAATGATTGAGGACTTGAGGAACAGGGTCAAAGAAACAGAGAGCTTAATTAATGAGACAAAAGAGAATTTTATAAGGCAGATCAATGACTCGAAGTCTAAAATGGACCAAATAATAAGGTCTTTCGAAGAAGAGAAAAGGAGCCTGGAGAAAAGCTTCAAAGAGTATGAAAGCATGTTCGAAAGGTATGGAATAGAAAGGAAAAAGATGCTTAGAGATATAGAAGACAAGAGGTCAGAGATAGCAAAGGCAAGCAAAGAGGCTCAGGACCTTGCCGCAAAGACAAAGGATGAAATTGAGAGGTCTTATTCCCTCGCTCAAGAAGAGATGAACAAGCTATCAGGGCTACTCAACGAGAGCAAGTCAAAGTTTGGTGGCCTTGCAGATCTTTATTCAAAAATCGAGTCGCTTAGGAACGATGGTATTGAATTGAAGAACGAATTGGAGAAAGTCAATGCCGAGATAGCTGCGATATATAAAGAGATGGAAGAGCTGAAGAAGATAAGCAAATATGAACCCCAGAAGAAGATTTCAAAGATAAATGAGCTGAAGATGAAAGCAGATAAGAATGACCCTAAGCTGAAAGAGTTGAAAGGAAAAGTGGAAAAAAGCAAAGAGAAGGGAATAAAGAGAGGAGGTAAATGAGCGAAGAAAAGGTGTTTGATTCATACGAAGTAGAAGCAAACGGACTTCATGCAACGATAAGAATAGTTGATAAAGGAGACTTTGTGCCTATCTACCAAATAGAGGTGACAGGCCTTGGCGAAGCGACCAAACTGCTCCTCATTTCATTAAGGCAAGAGCTGCTATCCATGGTTCCCATAGATCTTACAAAAATAGAAGATGCAGAATACATGGAGGGGTTAAAAGAAAGATATAAGCAGGCTTCTTCAATAATAATAGCGAGATACCTTCCAGGTACCAATGAAGAGACGAAGAACCTGCTGACTTCTTACATAATAAACATGATGCTTGGCTTGGGGGACCTGGAGATACCTCTCAGTGACGATGGCCTTGAAGAAATAGTAATAAACAGCTCAAAAGAGCCTGTATGGGTGTTCCACAGAAAGTACGGGTGGTGCAAGACAAATCTTATTATTCCTTCAGAGAACCAAATCTATGAATATTCAGAGCAAATAGGGAGAAGGGTAGGAAGGCAGATAACAAACCTTTCACCTCTTATGGATGCTCAATTGCCTGACGGCTCCAGGGTCAACGCGACGCTCTATCCGGTATCGCAATCTGGAAATACAATAACAATAAGAAAGTTCTCAAAGAATCCGTGGACAATGCCTGCTTTGGTAAAGAATAAAACAATATCAAAAGAGATAGCAAGCCTTATCTGGCTATGCGTGCAAAACGAGATAAGCATCCTTATATCTGGAGGAACAGCAAGCGGAAAAACAAGCTTCTTGAACGCAATGAGCATATTTATGCCTGCGAACAGGAGAATCATTTCGATAGAAGAAACGAGAGAGCTGACTCTTCCATCATTCCTCCATTGGCTTCCCATGCTTACGAGGCAGCCAAACCCAGAAGGCAAAGGCGAGGTCAGGCTTTATGATTTGATGATAAACGCCCTCAGGCAAAGGCCTGATGTGCTTCTTGTCGGGGAAATAAGAACCAAGCCTGACGCAGAAACGCTCTTCGAGGCAATACACACAGGCCATTCTGTCTATGGAACAATACATGCTGACAATGCCCAAGACACTATTGTGAGAATGACAAATCCTCCTATAGAAATTCCAAAGCTCGTCATCAACGCAATTGGAGGCATACTCTCCATGTTCAGGCATAGAAGGCTGGGAATTAGAAGGGTCCTTGAGTTCTCTGAGATTCTTTCATCAGGAGACGTTAATGTCATATACAGGTGGAACATGAGAAACGATTCTTTTGCCCAAGTCTCCCAGATGACCAGGATGATTGAAACGTTGACTCTCTATGCAGGGCTTACGCAAAGGGAAATAGAGCTTGAAATGGAGGAAAAAGGAAGGATACTTGACTGGATGGTAAGGAATAATGTGCTTGATGTGGATCTCTGCGGCTATGTTATAGCAAATTATTACAAGAATAAGGAAAAGATATTGGATCTTGTAAATAATGATGTTTCAGTAACGAAAGAAACGCTTTCTAAACTTTGATTGAATGGCTACCTATGATGAAGCAGTAAGCTTGATAGGGGAAGAAAAGGCAGATAGAGAAATAAAGCTCACTGCTTCTTCCTTATTTTCAAAAGATAGCATTCTAAACATAGAGAGCCTTGACTATGATGAAGTAATTGACATGATGCTAAAGCTCGGGTATAGCACAGAGAGAATGGCTCCAAAGCCTTCTCCGCAGGTGAAGGAAGAGAAAAAGGAAGAAAGGGCGATTGAAGAGAGCGCAATAAAGGAAATAGGAAAGATCATAAGCAAAGTAGAGGTCGCTCCAAAGAAGAAGATCATCTCCAAAGAAAGCAAGTTCATACTGCCCACGCTTTCCCTTCAAGAACAAATAGAAGAATTGTCCAAGATATGCGAAGGCGTCGACGAGAAGGTCTTTAGCCCAAGTCAACTGGACATAATAAACCAAGAAGTCAAGGCGCTTTATGCAGCATCAAGGTATGAGAGGATTCCTGAAGATGAGCACATAAGGGCGCTCACAGAAATAAGGAATAAGAAGCTTGAAGAAGCGATAACAAAGCTCATGAATGCTTAAAATTATTAATATTCGCATTCTATTTATTTAAGATGGAAGAAAAAAAAGTTATAGGATATACAAAGCCGAAAGGGTTCCTATTTTTTCGTTCTAAGCCGAGGCCAATATATGAGGGAGGCATATTGGGCAGTCAGCAGACTGAAGTCAAGAGCAATTTGAAAAACGTAAAGAAGCCTTCGGCGTTTCAAATATATCTTGACAAGGCAGTATTGAAGCACAAGGGCCTTGAAGACTCATTGAAAGAGGTAGGGATCACCTCAACGCCAAGAGAGTTTGCATCTAGAATGTTCTTTAATTCGCTCCTCATAGCCATATTGGTCTCTGTCTCTATTGCCATTGCATTTTTTAAGCTCAACCCAAAGCTAGTGATAATTGCGCCTGTCATAGGCTATGGGGTATTTTCTTCCTTGTTTAACAGGTTCCTTATGTTCCCGGCTCAGAAGGCAAAGAGCGAAGGAAAGTTAGTCGAAAGGGACATACTCTTTGCGGCGAGGGACATGGTAATAAGCATGCGTTCGGGAATGCCTCTTTTCAATGCAATTGTGGCTGTGAGCAAGGGCTATGGCTATGCAAGCGAAGAGTTTGCAAAGATTGTTAGGCTTGTAGAGCTGGGAGCGCCCATAGAGCAAGCAATAGAAGAGGTAAGCTCCAAAAGCCAATCACCTACATTCAAGAGGCTTATGCTTCAAGCAAGTGTGAGCATAAAGGCGGGTGCAGATGTAATAAGCGCGCTTCAAGGAGTGGTTGAGGACGCAACGCAGGAGAGAGTAATAGAGCTAAGAAGATACGGGCAAAGGCTAAACGCTCTGGCAATGTTCTATATGCTTTTTGGAGTGATATTTCCAAGTATGGGAATCGCTGTGGCTGCAATACTCACCACATTCATAGCCCTTGTTACAATAACTCCAATAGACCTCTTGTTTGCGCTTATAGGAATAGGATTTATGCAGTTTGTATTTGTCAACATTATGAGAACTTCCAGGCCTGTATTTGCTATGTGATTTACATGAGAATAAATTATGAAAGGCTTTTCTCAAGGAACGTTGTGTCATTCTTCAAAAAGGAACTTAAGTTAGCCGGATACTCTACGCCTTTTGAAAAAATTGCAAGACTTATGGTCATAGGTATCGTTGCATTGACTATATTGGTTCCAGTGTTTCTTGTCTTGATTAAGAAGCTTCCTTATATATACGGCGCTCTCGGTGCGATTATATCCCCTGCTATTCTTGTATTTGCCATATATGCGGTCTTAGAGCTTAAAATAGAGCAGAGAAAGAACTTCGTTGAAGGAATACTTCCAGATTACCTCCAGCTTACTGCTGCCAATATAAGAAGCGGAATTGCACTCGACAAAGCGCTTGTAGCTGCAGCGAGGCCAGAATTCGGCCAATTTTCTAGCGACGTGATAGAAGTGAGCAAGTTCCTTTATGCAGGCTCCACTGTGCAAGGAATGCTTAACGAGCTCGTTGAAAGGTACAGGTCGCAACAGATGAAGAACACATTTAGAATTATAACCGAAGCCATACAATTCGGAGGGGGAATGACCGACCTGCTAAACCAGATTTCGAGAGATCTTAGGCAGCAAAGGACAATTCAGAAAGAGGTGTCTGGGCAGCTCTACATGTATACTATATTTATAGCGTTCGCTGCGTTGATAGGCGCGCCTGTCCTTTATGCACTTACAAGCCAAATGATAACTGTAACAGACACTGTTTGGGCAGGAATACTGAAAGAGAATCCGAACGGTCTTCCTACTGCCGGAATATCTTTCCTTAAGCCCAGCCCTCCAAAGATTACTATCCAGCAATACAAAGAGTTTGCGATGGGCGCCATAGGTTTAATAACAGGCATGGCCTCATTCATCGTTTCTGCTATAGCGAGCGGCAGCGTTTTAAGAGGCGTCAGGTTCTTGCCATTGTTCCTTCTTGTAGGGTTCGGCCTATATTTTGCAGTTTCAGGATTTATATCAGCAATATTCTCAGGAATAACCGGAAGCCTTGGCGCTACTGCATAAGAATTTAGCCTTTTGGGCATTCATAAATAAGGGCAGAGCTACCTAAAAAATGCTACAAAGAAGTATTTTGGCCACCCTTCTCTATCGCTTTCTTTATTTTGCTTCCATACTCCTTCATCTCTGCTATGCTTTCGTATCTCTGCCTGGGCCAGAAGAAGCCCCTTAGCCCATCCTTAAATCTTCTTGGTATAATGTGGAAGTGGATATGAGGTATTTCTTGGCTTACAATGTTGTTTACTGATATCAGCGCTCCATCGCATCCGAGTGCCTCTCTCAATGCAGTTCCTAGGACTCTGAGCCCTTTTATTATTTCAGAGTCAAGCGCAGTTCCTTCTTTAAGTTCAAATATGCTTTCTATGTGCTCTTTCGGTATCAAAAGCGTATGGCCTTTAAAGACAGGATTTATGTCAAGGAAAGCCAGCACATACTTGGTTTCATAGACTATGACTGCGTCGCTCTTCCTACCCGCAATCATGCAAAATAGGCATTCCAGTGAAATACCCCCGCCCTGTAGGCCGCCCTGGCTGCAGCCTGCTCCGCAGCAGAGCCATTCTTGCACGATATTTTCAGCGCCAAACTATAAATATTTTTTCTGCTTCTCTTTCTTCAATGGCGCAAGGACTATAACCTTCCTTCTATTTCTTTCTTTACTTCATCGACGAATTCTTCAAGTTTTTTTGTGCTCTGCTCTCCGCTTCTCTTTCTCACCGCTACTTTCTTCTCTTTCGCCTCTTTTTCTCCTACAACAAGAACATACGGAACCTCCTTTAGCTTTGCTTCCATGATCTTGTAGTTTATTGTCCTGTCGCTGAAGTCCTTCTCTGCCCTTATTCCTGACTTTAAGAGCTCTCCATATACTTCCTTTCCATATTCTACCGACTTTTCAGATATGGTTGCAACCATTGCCTGTATAGGCGAAAGCCATACTGGCAGCTTTCCTTTGTAATGCTCTAGTAATATTCCTATAAACCTCTCAAGGCTTCCATATATGACCCTGTGTATTATTATCGGAGTGTGCTCCCTCCCGTCTTCTCCAGTATATGTAAGGTTAAACCTTTGCGGAAGCTGGTAATCAAGCTGGACTGTCGCACATTGCCATTCCCTTCCCAACGAGTCCTTTACGTCAAAGTCTATCTTCGGGCCGTAAAACGCGCCCTCCTTTTCCTTTATCTCATAATCCATTTTGTTCGAAGAAAGCACATTCTTTAGCATTCCTGTCGCTTTGCTCCACATCTCTTCGCTTCCGATGTGCCTATCCGGCATTGTAGAGAGCTTTGCTTTGTATTCCAGGTTGAACTTCGAATAAAGCTCTTTTATCATCTTTAATACGTTTCCCATCTCTTCTTCAAGCTGGTCTTCCTTTACAAATATGTGCGCGTCATCCTGTGTCAACTCCCTCACCCTGAATAGTCCGGTAAGAGACCCTGAGATTTCGTTTCTGTACAATTTGTCGAAGTCTGCGAGCCTCAGCGGGAGGTCCTTGTAGCTCCACTTCCTCGACTTGTATATGAGTATTGTAGAAGGGCAATTCATCGGCTTGAGCCCATAGTCTTCCCCTTCGTTCTCGAATATGAACATATTGTCTTTGTAGTGTTCAAAATGGCCGCTCACGTGCCAGAGCGCCACATTTGCAAACGCTGGCGTTGATATCTCTTTGTATCCGTATTCATTCAGCTTTTCTCTTATGTATCTAATAAGCTCCAGAAATATCGTGTATCCTGCGGGATGCCAGTAAACCATTCCAGGAGAGACTTCCTGGAATGAGAAGAGCTCTTGCTTTTCTCCAATTGTCCTGTGGTCTGAACTGCTGAGGTTTGACCATTCGCTCTTCTTCACTATCGAGTAATCTACTCTTTTCTCCTTCTTCCTTATCGCTTCTCCGCTTCCGTAATATCTTAGCTGCTCAGCCAAAGGATGCGATTTCGTAGATATGCTGAGCTTCTTATTCCATCCAAACGGCGAGCTGTAGATTTCAAGCCCGTAGCCTTTTGCGATGGCCTTTGACTTTTCAAATAGCTCCATCGCCCTCCTCGGCTCCTCAAGATTGTTGCTCAGATGGGAGAATGGGTAAAGCACTATTTTATTCAGGCCTTGCTTCTTTGCAAAGACCACGCTGTCATTGATTGCCTGGTTTATATACTTTTCATCATCACCTTCTTCTATTGCGATGAAGAGCACCAATGCGTCTTCTATTCTTACCTTTTCGCTTTTCGCTGGTTCATAATAAGAGCTTTCTGGCTTTAATGGAACATATTCTATGTATTCTGCGTCTATTTGGAGGACTTTCAAAAATTCACCTTTATAGATTTCCTTCAAATAAATAAATATATTTTCTGCGCAGGCTGACATAATTTGGCTTTGAAGACAAAATATGGCGCAGGTATTGTGCTCAAATACTTTTTAGCATTGCGCGGGTTCTATGCTCATTTCATGAGCGAGCATTCTTTGGTTTATATCCTTTACTTCGCTGCTGTGGAACTCTGCG
>JAVZOJ010000003.1:0-26429 GCA_038882355.1 Candidatus Micrarchaeaceae archaeon
CTCCTCGATTGCAGTGATAAGTATGTCTCTGTATTCGTTGTTAGGGAATATCTCAAGGTTTTCTTTCACAAGCGCTTCTGCCTCGCCCGTATACTTCTTAGCTATGCTTTTTGCATATTCTATTCCTCCGTACTTTTCTATCATATCTATGAGGAACTGTATCTCTTCTTGCGTCTTTTCAGGCCTTTTCTTTTTATATATTCTGCTAATTTTTTCCTTTTCCTCATTATTTGCATTCTGGAATGTATGAAGAATTATTAATGTAACCTTTCCTTCATAAAGGTCTCCATACCTTTTCTTTCCGAATTTTGCCTCATCGCCTGTCATGTCAAGCACGTCATCCATGATCTGGAAGGATATCCCTGCCTTCCTGCCTATTTCCTTCATCGTAGAAAGAACTTTTTCGTCAGTCACTCCTGCTGCCAGCGCGCCTATTTGCAGCGGACCATATACTGTGTAGTAGCACGTCTTGCTGTCTGCTATTCTGTAGTAAAAGTCTTCATTTGCAGATGAAAGGTCTTTTGTATGGTGGATAAACTCATTTTCCAGGTATTGACCTTCAACAGTATATGCAAGCATGTCATAGAACTTTTCATATACACGGTTACCTATTTCACCTGTCTGCACAACGAAGTCTTTTAGCATTTTCCACATTGCTATCTGGCCTGTGTTAGATGCATTCACTGTATGCACCCATCCATACAGTTTTTGCGCGGCAGGCTTTCCTCTTCTCAATTCTGAATCGTCTTCTGCGTCATCTTGGAGAAGTATCCAGTCTTCTGAGAGCTGCTGTGCGGCAGCAGGAAGAATGAGCTTTTCAATGGTTTCTCCAAACATCTGCCCTGAAAGCAGTACCAACCCAGGCCTTCTGTAGCTTCCCTGCCTGTCTATGTAGTCTCTCATAATTCTGTAATGACCAATAGGCTCCTTCAATGGAACATACTCGCATATCTTGGAATAAACGACTTGCCTGTATCTCTCAATATATTCTTTGAACCTCATTCCACCACTTTGAAAGATAGGAAGCAATTGGATTATAAATCTTAGCCTATTTTCGTCAATTTCCAACTTTTAGTGACTTTTCCAAATCCCTTTTCAATTTCTCTGCCACGAAGTTTTTTGTGTATGCATCCGCCCTTGCTGCTATCGCTATCTTTGCAGCCAATGCTCTTGCGATGCTACCCCTTTTTTCTTTGCTTCCTTGCCCCACAAGTCTGTGCTTAAATATAATGCCGTATTTTGGAAGCCTGCCTCCATACTTGATATGCTTAAATAATGCCTTCTCTGCTCCAAGAAGCTGTATTGTGCTTGCAGGCATCAGCGCGAGCTTCTCTATCGATCCTGCCTTCTCTATAAGCTCACCTGTGAGTATAGGGTCCTCTACGATATACCTTACGTTTTTTGCATACGTTTCAGTTTTCTTTGCAATAAAGTCCTTTAGCAGAGCCTGAAGCCTGTCTAATTCTTCAATGATCCTTCCCATCTGCTTAAAGTGCTCCTCTGTCTGCCTTTCTGCAAGCTCTTTAGAGGTTCCTTCAGGCGATGCTGCCTTCAGGTTAAGCACAGGCTTTGCCCAGTCTGTAAGCCTTTCGTATATGTTGTTTTTCATTTCCTCGGCTTCTTTATATGCCTTAACTGCCTGTATTATGTTGAATTCTTCGCCAATGTATGCTTCTTTTACCTTCTTTTTTGCGCTTTCAATATATTTTTTCCTTTTGTCTTCCATAGCATCACACTTTCTTTTCCAGTTTCTTCTTGACATGCTTAAGAGAAGAAAACATGTCCCTTTCTATCTCTTCAAGCCTCATTGTTATATATTTTTCATCCCTTTCCATCTTTGGTATCGAGATATGCTCCAATGCATTTACTCTCCTTCTAGTATTAGATATTTCTGCAGAAAGCTTTCTTAGTCCGTGCTCTATCTTTGCCCTTTCTATTGCCGCGTCTATAAGCCTTGAGAATTCTTCCTTAATATCTGCTACAGATGACGGGGCATAAATAAGGGGCTCTTCATCAGGCTCTTCAAATTTCTCGATTTCAGGGATTCTTACTCCCATGACGTTTCTTTCTTTTACATCAACTTTTATCTTGCTCCTTGAATTTATTGCATAGTCTTCCAGCTCTAGCTTTCCATCGAATGTATATGCCTTGCCCATTATCGAATATGCCTCGTTTACAAGCTCTTTTAGCACACTTCTTTCTTTTGCCCCTTCTTTGAGCATCTTTAAAAATTCGATAACGAGCATGTCTCTCTTCTTCTTCAGTATGCTATGTCCCTTTTTTGCCTTCTCTATTCTTCCCTTCAGTGTTATCAGGTTCATTCTCGTGGGGTTTATCTGCGCCATTTACTTACCATAGTATTTTTCTACATAGTCTGGCTTTATTCTTGTTAGTTCTGTTTGCGGAAGCATAGAAAGAAGGGACCAGCCTATGGAGAGCGTTTCTTCTATGCTTCTTCTCTCTTCTATCCCTTGCTTTATGAATCTCTTCTCAAACTCATCGCCAAATCTTAAATAGGTTTTGTCTATCTCACTCAGCGCCTCTGTTCCTACTACAGCGCTTAGGCTCCTTACTTCGAGAGACTTTGCATATGCGCCATAAAGTTGGTCCGCAACGCCCCTATGGTCTTCCCTCGTCTTGCCTTTTCCTATTCCGTTGTTCATAAGCCTAGAAAGAGAGCCGATCGGATTTATTGGAGGATATATGTTTTTGTTGAATAGGTCTCTGCTCAGGAATATTTGCCCTTCTGTAATGTATCCTGTCAGGTCAGGTATTGGGTGCGTTACGTCGTCTCCAGGCAAGGTAACTACATTGAGTTGCGTTATGCTGCCTTTGCCTTTCTTTATTATTCCTGCTCTTTCAAATATGCTTGCAAGGTCTGTGTACATGTAGCCTGGATATCCTCTTCTTCCAGGGACCTCTTCCCTTGCACTTGATATCTCTCTCAACGTCTCTGCATAGTTTGTCATGTCATTTAGTATTACGAGTACATGCATTCCTTTTTCAAATGCCAAATACTCAGCGGTTGTGAGTGCAAGGCGCGGGGTGATTATTCTTTCTATACTCGGGTCATCTGCAAGGTTTATGAACACTACGCTCCTTTCGATGGCGCCTGTCCTTCTAAACTCTTCAATGAAAAAAGAGAAATCATCATATGTTATTCCTATCCCGGCAAATACAACCGCGAAGCTTTCCCCTTTTTTTACCTGCGCTTGCCTCGTAATCTGTGCGGTAAGCTGGTTATGTGGCAGGCCAGAGGCCGAAAAGATGGGAAGCTTCTGCCCCCTTACTAGAGTGTTAAGGCCGTCGATGGAAGAGATCCCTGTTTCTATAATTTCCGATGGCATAGCTCTTGCATAAGGATTTATGGCAAGCCCGTTTATGTCGAGCTTCTCTTCATAAGAGATGAACTTTCCGAAGTCGCGTGGATTCCCTTGGCCGTCAAACACCCTTCCTAACATCTCTTCCCCCACTTTTAGCTCCATCGTATCTCCTAGAAACCCTACAGAAGTGTTTGTATCGATTCCATCTGTTGGGCCGAATACCTGCACAACTGCCTTGTCCTTAGAAGTTTCCAATACTTGGCCGATCCTTATTTCTCCGTTAGGAAGCCTTATTTTTACTATCTCACCGTAAGCAGCGTGCGACACCTTCTCTACGACTAGCAAAGGACCGCTTACATAGCTTATTGTAGAATATGAAATCTCAAACTTCATGCCATCGCCTTCTTTTTCATTTCTTCAGCCTCATCATCGATCTGCTTCTTTAATCTCTCGCATTCTTTCTCTATTTTTTCTTCTTCTACAAGCTTAAGCCTAGAAATCTCTGACCTTGATTTCATTTTCCTTATCTCTTCGATCTTCAATCCGCTCTCTACAAGCCCTTTTGAAGCGTTCACAAAATGAAGCATAGTGGAAAGCATCAAAGCCTGCTTCTTTATGCTTGAATATGCGTCTATCTCTTCAAAGGCGCTCTGCCTCAAGTAATCTTCTCTAAACATTTTTCCTGCTTCTAATATTGCCCTTTGGTCTTCAGGAAGAGAATCCTCTCCTACGAGCTGCACTATGTCCCTCAGCTCTGCCTCTTTCTGCAGGATTTCCATCATTCTAATCCTGTCCTCATTGAACTCTCTCCCTAGGTTGTTGTCATACCACTCCTTGAGGTAAGGAAGGTAGAGAGAGTAGCTTCTTAGCCAGTTTATTGCAGGAAAATGCCTTGAACCTGCAAGGTCTGCATCAAGAGACCAGAATGTCTTAACAACCCTTAAAGTTCCTTGAGATACAGGCTCTGAGATGTCTCCTCCAGGTGGAGAGACTGCTCCTATAATTGTCAAAGAGCCTACCTTTCCGCTTAATGTCTCAACCTTTCCCGCTCTTTCATAAAATTCTGCGAGTCTTTTTGGAAGATATGCAGGATATGCCTCTTCTCCCGGCATCTCTTCGAGCCTTGCAGATATTTCTCTCATCGCTTCAGCCCATCTAGAAGTAGAGTCTGCCATTATTGCAACAGAATATCCCATGTCTCTAAAGTATTCTCCTATCGTTACCCCAGTATATATGCTTGCCTCTCTTGCAGCAACAGGCATATTGCTTGTATTTGCTATTAGGACTGTCCTCTCTATCAATGGCCTTCCTGTTCTTGGGTCTTTAAGCTCTGGAAACTCTGTAAGTACCTCAGTCATCTCATTTCCCCTCTCCCCACACCCTATATATATTACAATGTCTGCGTCTGCATACTTTGCAAGCTGGTGCTGTATCACCGTCTTGCCACTTCCGAAAGGACCTGGAACTGCTGCAGTTCCGCCTTTTGCTATTGGAAAAAGGGTGTCTATAACTCTTTGCCCTGTAATCAAAGGCTCATCTATCATGAACTTTCTTTTATACTTTCCTGGCTTTCTCACAACTCTTTTTTGGAACATTTTCACCTCTTTTTCCACATTCCTATCCTCAATTATTGCTATAGTGTCCTTCACTTCCAATTCCCCGCTCTCTATTTTCTTTACTTTGCCATTCACTCCATAAGGTACCAGTATGTAGTGCTTTATAGACTCGTTTTCTTGAACGTATCCTAATATCTGGCCTTCCTTTACAGCGTCGCCTTTTTTCACCATAGGAAGAAACCGCCATTTCTTATTCATGCTTATTGGCTCTGCGTCCACTCCTTTCTTTATGAATGCGCCAGTCTTTCTGCTTATTTCTTCTAAAGGCCTTTGAATTCCATCATAAATTCTTTCGAGCATACCTGGACCTAACACTACAGAAAGGGGCGCGTTTGTTGTTTCGACTCTTTCTCCTGGCCTAAGGCCGGTAGTGTCTTCATACACTTGTATCACCGCGCGGCTCCCCTCAAGCCTTATTATTTCTCCTATCAGCCTGCTTTCTCCCACTCTCACGACGTCGTACATTCTCGCTCCTTCAAGCTCTTCGGCTATTACGAGAGGCCCGGAGATTTTCAGTATTCTTCCCACTTTTATCTCCCAACAATATCTATTCCTACTGCCTTTATTACAAGGTCCCTTAAGAGCGTTTCTTCTCCTTCCTTTGTTAGCTCAATGAACAATGGCTTTATAGAATTATATACTGCTTCCCTTAACTTTTTGTCTTTTATACTTTCATATGCTCCTTCTTCAAGCAGAACTATAGAAACCTCGTCCCTTAAAAGGACAGACTCTATACTTTTTCCATAATCTTCTCCGACAATTGTTTCTATTCCATATACGAGGAAGCCTGTAGACATCGGCTCTTTGCCTATGAATACTATCTTTCCCTTTTCCATATTATCATCTTCTTCATTTCTTCCCTTTCTATACCAAATTTCTTCCCATTTATTATTATCCTGAGGTTAAATATTTCTGCGTCTTTTGCATATGCATATGCTATAATTGTCCCATAAGATAAAGATAGGTGAGATAGAAGCCTTTTTGAATGCTCGAGAAGCTCTCTTCTCATCATTGCTTCTGCCTCTACTACGCTTCTTGTGCCGTAAGTCTTTATACCTATCGAGGGCAGCATTTCCAAAAGTTTGTCGTAAGAGTCGCTCTTAGAGTATATTTCTTCAATCTTTCCTAACTCAAGCGTGCCCCCTTCTATTTCTTCCTCTTTTATGCTTTCAAGGTTTCTTCTAATCTTCTTTCCTTCCAAAAACAGGAGCAAATTCTTGATGTCAATATCTTTTTTGATTATCCTCGCTGCTTCGGGCTGCGCAGCCCTTATCCACACCATTAAACCCTTCAAAGATGAATAGTAGGCATTGAACATTTTGGCTATTGCTCTTCTTATATTCTTGCTTTTTCTGTATTCTTCTATTCCTTCTTCAAGCTCTTTTTTGTACGGAGAATTTATGGATGCCCTTTCTAGTATTCCTTCAATGCTTTCTTCTTTCATGTATTCTTTCATTATTTGCGCTTTGTATCTTCCGTAATCTATCAAATATTTTTCTATGTCTTCAAACTTCTTTCCAGAGTCTTTCGCTTGCAAGGCCACTTTTAAGTTTTCTAGCTCCCACTTTCCGAGAATATGGAGCGTCGCATTTCTTTCTATCGGCGGAGAAGCAATGCTGAGCTTTATCAAGCTTCTTGCAAGGTTTTTAGACAAAGCAAATTCAATCATATCTTCTCTTATCTTTACTCCTCCAAATTCTTCAAGGTCTTCTTTAAAGTCTTTTTGATAGAGAATAGAAACGATCTCCCCGTAGTCCTTTGCTTCTATAATTTGACTTATTTCTTCGTCGCTTAAAAGGAGACGTGACATCGCCTTAGTTCTGGCGCTAAAATAGCCGTAGTACGCTGCCTTATTGACCAATATATCGCCTTATTTCTGCAATGTTGTCTTCAACAGCCCTGCTGGCTATTTCATCTATAAGCGCAAGTATCTTTACTTTGCCATCTTTATCTTCAATGATAAATCCATCTATGTCCTTTTCATTCGCCTTTCCGTATCTTTTCGCAATCTCCAAATTGCTTCTGTTTGTATATATTACAAACTCGCTAAATCCTATTTTTCTTGCTTCTTCGATCGCTTCCCTAATTATCTTTTCCATGTGCTTGCTCCTTATCCTTTCTTTTAACTCTTCTATGGCCAAATTTATTGCGTTGTCGAAAGCAGCGGTTCTTGCCTTTTCTATGATCTCTTTTGCTTCGCTTTTTGCTCTATTGATTATTTCTTTCTTCTTTAGCTCGCCATTCTTCCTCGATTCGTTAACTATCTTTTTCGCATCTTCTTCAGCGCGTTCTTTCCTCTCTTTAATTACATTGCTTGCACTTTCTTTTGCCTCTTCTATAATTTTCTCTGCCTCCTTTTTGGCGTCTTCCAAGATATTTCTCTTTATAGATTCAAGAGACATAGAATATCAGATGATTCCTGCACTTATAAGTATGAGTATAGCTATTACGAAGCCAAATATTAGCAGCGTTTCAGGCAGAACTAGGAATAAGAGAACCAATCCAAGCCCTTCAGGCTTTTCTGCAATATAGCCAAGCCCGGCTCCTCCTATTCCAGACTGAGCCATTCCGGTACCTATTGCGCCTCCTGCAATCGCTATTCCAGCTCCTATTGCTGCAATAGCCGCATCGAGCCCGAGCACCAATTAATCACCAATTTATTTACAAAAGACTAAATATAAACCTTTTGTATCTTTTGCTGCTTAGTGAACCAATTCAAAAAGAAGACTGATGGAATCAACCAATGTATTTGCTTTTTCACAAATCTCGCATGAGAGGCGCGGCGTGTCTGAAGAAAAAGTAATATAATGTTGCTTTTGATAAATAATTTTGTGGAGTTTGAAGTAATAGACATCGAAAAGGCCGAAGGAGAGCAGGTAATACTGGGCCATGCAGGATTTATCAAAACTGTAGAAGACCTGTATGAAGCCATGGTAGGGTCAGTTCCTTCAGCAACCTTTGGAATCGCTTTTGCAGAAGCAAGCGGGCCGTGCCTAATAAGGTTCGATGGAAATGACGAAGAATTGAAGAACAAAGCAGTTTATAACATGCAAAAAATAAGGTGTGGCCACACTTTCATTATAATCTTTAAGAATGCATATCCGATTAACGTTCTAAATTCAATAAAACAGGTTCAAGAAGTTGCAAGGATCTATTGTGCAACAGCGAATCCTGTACAAGTGGTGGTGTGCGTTACAAACCAAGGAAGGGGAGTTGTTGGGGTAATAGATGGTTACGCATCAAAGGGCGTAGAAAGCGAAGATGATAAGAAGAGCAGGCACAAGCTGCTTAGAGATATTGGATACAAGAGGTAATGGCCGTGCTTTTGGGGAAAGATGAAGCAAGGAAGGCCATAGATATTCTGTTTAGAGAATACGAAGATGCGCACTATTATCTCAATTTTTCTACCCCCTTAGAACTTCTCGTTGCCGCAATTTTGTCTGCACAGACAAGGGACCAGGTAGTGAATTCAATAACTCCTTCTTTATTCAAGAGATTTAGAAGTGCAGAGGATTATGCAAACTCAACCAAAGGAGAACTGCTGAAGTATATAAAAAGCGTAACCTTTGCCGAGAGAAAAGCCGAGCAAATTATAAAGGCTTGCAGAATCATCTTAGAGAAGCATAAAGGAAAAGTCCCTGACAACATGAATGACCTTTTGGAACTCCCTGGCATAGGAAGAAAGACTGCTAATACCATATTGATTAATGCATTCGGAAAAGTGGAGGGCATACCTGTAGATACTTGGGTTATAAAGCTTTCTTACAGGATAGGGCTCAGTGACAAAAAGGATCCTGAAGAAATAGAGAAAGACTTGATGAACCTTTTAGACAAAAAATATTGGGAAAAAGTTGCCTATGTATTAAAGGCGCACGGTCACAAAGTATGCCAATCCCTTATGCCTATATGCAGCAAGTGTGTGATTAATTCAATTTGCCCAAAGAATGGGGTAAAGAAAAGCAAGTGATATTTTGCGAATCATTGCAGAGCTCCACTCTCATTCAAGCTATGCGAATGCGTGCAGCGATAGATTGAATTTGGAAAATATAGAAATAAGCGCCAGCAAAAAAGGAATAGATGTCGTAAGCACAGGTGACTTTACACACCCATCATGGATAAAGCTCCTTGAAGAAAAGCTCGAGGAATATTCTAAAGGTATATATACAGTAAAAGGTTCAAAAACAGGCATAAAGTTTGTAATCGGTGGAGAAGTAAACTGCAGCTACATAAAGGATGGCAAGGCAAGGAGCGTACACGTATGCGTAATTGCAGAAGACATTGGAACAGCAAGACAGATTATAGATCTGCTAAGCAAATATGGGGAGCTTAAGTCAGATGGAAGGCCCACATTGAGAATATCCCTGCCTGAGTTTGTAGAAAAAATAAGAAGCGTTTCGAAAAAGTCCCTAATATTTCCTGCACATATATGGACCCCTTGGTATGGCGTTTTAGGATCTTTTTCAGGATTTAATTCTATTGCAGAAGCTTTTGAAGACAAAAAAGACGAGATAAATGCGATAGAAACGGGATTGAGCAGCGATCCTGAGATGAATTGGATGGTAAGTGAGCTTGACAAATATGCCATTATTTCAGGAGGCGATGCCCACTCCCCAGAGAAGATAGGAAGAGAGCTGACTGCTTTGAGCGTAGCAGATATTTCTTATGATGAGATATTTGATAGCATAAGGAAAAAGAGGATAGAGTTCACAATAGAATTCTATCCTGAAGAAGGAAAATATCACTATGACGGCCACAGAAAGTGCGGGATTTCGGTCAATCCTGAAGAGCATAGCGGAAGCATATGCCCAAAATGCAAGAGGGGCCTAACAATAGGTGTACTGCACCGGGTAATGGAGCTTGCAGACCGCAAGAGAGGGTATATGCCAAAAGGTGCTGCTCCATTCTTCAAAACGATACCTTTGTATGAAGTCATTGCCTTGGCATATAGAAAGAGCGAAAATTCCAGTTTTGTGAAAGAAAAGTATATGGGGCTTGTGGAGAAATTAGGCAAAGAAGTCGACATACTTTTAAAGCTGGGCGAGAAGGAAATAAGCGAGTATGACCCTATTATCGCAAAATCAATAAAAAACATCAGAGAGGGAAAAGTGAAAATAACGCCAGGGTATGATGGTGTATTTGGAAAAATAGAGCTCAACGAATCTGAAAGGGGCAAAGAAGGCCAACTAAAGCTCTTTGACTGAAAGAGCATCAAAGGAGTGAAAACTTAAAGGTTCGGCATCTTATCGCAAGGTCTGTGAGTGGCGCGAAGGGATTGCAGACATAAGATATAAATATTTTGTCTTCGTCATGTCATAAATTGAAAATCCTGTTGAGCAAGCGCCGATCACAAAAAATAGTAATGCTCCAGGTTCATGATGAAAAAGACCTTCAGTTAAGGCAGGGTAGTTTACTTATATATTTTATTCACATATCTTTATTGCCAAGTGATTTTATGGATGTGGATGTTGAAGAGATTGAAGGGGGCGTAGAGATAAAAATCAAGAATGCAGACAGGGCAGTTCTTCTTTTTATAAAAAGTTTCTTGGAAGGGGACCAATTTTCAAGCGTAGTAAAGGAACACCCTCAGGCAGATGAAATAAAGCTTGTTGTAAAAGGAAAAAACCCAAAAAAGATTGTGCAAAATGCGATAAAGCAAGCGGAAAGGATGCTTGATGAGCTTGAAAAGCAGATATCGTAAGGGATCGAGGATTCTTGGAATAGACGACGGCGTAATAGAAGAAAAAAGCATCATAATAGGGGTTGTATTCAGAGAAGGCGAAGTTGAGGGGGTCTGCTCCACATTCGTGAAGAAAGACGGAAATGATGCTACTGAAAAAATAGTGGAAATGATAGCCAAGTCAAGATTCCTTAGCCAAATTTCTTCAGTGGCAATAAATGGTACCACAGTTGCAGGTGCAAACATTGTAGATATTGTCTATTTGTTTGAAAAGTTCTCTATTCCTGTGATGGCAATAACTAGAAAGAAGCCAGATTATGGGTCTTTTGAGAAAGTGCTGAGGAAGTTTGACGATTATAGTGAAAGGAGGGATTTGTTAATCAAAATGAGGAAAATGTGCACTTCAGGATACTTCTCAGATGGTAAAAGAAGGCTATTCGTTCAATATGTTGGCGACCGTGAACTTGTAGAGAAGATTCTTCACTCAGGTTATGCTTTTTCTGCCGTTAGACTTGCCAGCATAATTGCAAAGGGGATAAGCAGAGGGGAATCAAAGGGAAGAATATAATACTAAAATATAAGCCCTGATAGTAAAGTTTATAATTATTTACTTTAATATATATTTGTGGTTCTATGGAAATTAGCCTCTGTCTAAAAATTCCATTCTTCTTTACAGTACTCTCATTGATGTATAAGGCCTCTTTCGCAGCCACCCCCTCGATTATGAACATTTTAAACTACGTCCAAGAGCTCTTAATGAGGATCGGCCCCCTTATTAGCGGCATACTTTTCGTTACCGCAGGAATTGTATATGCGATAGGTCAGCTGTTTCCTAACTACCGAAGGGCTTCGATGCACTCCATGGCTGTAGACATAATAATAGGCGCCATTATACTGGCCGCACTTTCAGTAAGCGCAAATACGCTTGCGAACGCCTCATCGCACATTCTTACAAACATAACCAATGCGTCATAAGGTGTTTGAGTGAATTTATGGTCCTATGGGTTTGAGATCTCTATAGGCCTTATTTCTTCGATGCTCATTATATCCGCTATAATTTTGTCTCTTGGCATTGCTGTAAGAAACAAACGTCTCCAGGAATTTGGAAAAGAGGAAATAAATCAGTCTTTTATTAATTCAATAATCCTGGGCCTGATGGCTGGCTTGTTCGGGCCAAAAGGCGCATCTTATCCGCTTCTTTCCTCTCTTATTCCAAGCAATTTCTCTTATGCTTGTCCATACTCGATAGAAAATTCGCTGAGCTGCTTTGCATACGATTACCTTATAGGAAGCGGTTACTTGATAGGCAATACAGCATTTCCTTCTCTTGTTTCTATTCTTACTCCGCTCCTTTTGTCTTTATACGCCCTAAATGCTGCAATAGGCCTTTTGGCAGGGATAAGGATAGCAGGTGTCATTTCTCTATCTCAAGCATTTTCTCCGCTGCTTTCATCGCTCCAATATATAATAAAGACCCTGAATATCGCTGAAATCTCTGTTATGATACAAGGATCGCTTATAGTGTTTACATCAACGGTTTCTATATCTCTCTTAATGCCTTTGGGCCTTATGTTGCGGTCATTTTATCCATCAAGAAAATTAGGTGGGTTTCTTACTGCATTGTCAATAGGTCTTTATGCCGTGCTGCCGCTCTCATATATATTAAACGCATTGGTTATCAGCTCCTATACTTCCTCATCGCCAATTTCTCAAGTCGACTCTGTAACTCAATCTGTAAATGGAGGAATACCTTACTCTGTTTCTTCCAATTCTATAATAATCGGAACGCTTCTTTCCCCAATTAATTATATCATATCAGAAGTGAACACCCTTATCTCCTCTCTAGAAAGCTTCTTAGGGTATGTCTTCCTTGCAACGATAGTGCTTCCTGTATTCTCCCTTACCCTTACAGGAATCTCTGTAAGGGAGCTTTCTGCCCTGCTTGGCTCTGAGCCCTATTTTGACATATTCGAGATGATTTAATGAAAGTAGAGATATTCGTTGTTTTCTTTTCGGTAATTTTTGCTTTATATGGCAAGTACCTATTCTCATTTCTTCTGCTTTTGGGCTTCGTATTATTTTCTATTTTAAGTTCAGAGATAATTAAAAAAATATTTCCAAAAGTAACTTTGGACTGGAAAAACAATATCCATGTTGCAAAAAGCAGTGTAAGGCTGATAATAGACAATCCAGAAGCGCTAAGTGAAGATTTGGTAAGGAAATTCTTTGAAAGCATAGAGAAAGAAGTAGAGATTTCATTCGTGTTGAAGCCCATAGACAAGCAAAAGGTCATAGAGAACCTCTTAACAAAGCTTCATATGAAGGAGATAAAGCTAGAAAGATCGAAGAACCATGCGAGGAAAAATGAAATAAGAAGGCAGATTGGGGCAATAAAGAAAGAGATAGAGCTTGTCTCAAGCGAGCCTGCAGGGTTTGAATACTTTGCAAGGCTTTCTTGCTACTCTTCTTCGGATAGTAAGCATGAGGCTGCCGCTGGAGCAGAAGCATCTGTAAAGGAAATTGCAGAAAAAGCAGCTTCTATATTGGGTGTTAGGTATGAGTTTGAGCGCTAAGATGCTCAGCGTAAACAGTGTTATCAAGATGCTCAAGGTCGCAAAGACGTATGAGTTCAAGAACGGAATACTTATTGGAGTATCTTCAAACTTTAATTCTCTCGCTTACTTTGACCCTTATGAAGCCCAGAATAAGCACATATTCGTATGCGGTTCGACTGGATCAGGCAAGTCTTTTCTCCTTAGAAGCCTTGCAATAAGGCTTTCTGACGTAATGGATGAGGAAATACATGTGATAGATTTTACAAACGAGTACTCCTCCCTTGCAGGTCACGGAATATATGTTTATAACCTAAGCAAAGAAAGGCAAGATGTGGCAGTAATGCTTGCTGAAGATAGGCTTCGTAAAATATTTGAGCTTGCAAAAAGCCTGCAAAAAGGCAGGTTTATTATTATTGATGAATTTTGGAAGCTTATTGAGGAAGGTAGTTCATTAGAAAAGATGATCAGGGAGGCAAGGAAGTATGGAATTGGGATTGTGCTCTCTTCCCAATCTTATGAGGACATGGATGAATCGATTAGAAGCAATTTTGCCTCACTCTTTCTTTTCAGGTCAAGGGAGAAGCACAATGGCTCATATGTGCCTAACGAATATGAGGAGCTCTGCAAAGACCTTGCAGTGGGAAGCTGCATACTAATCTCTGATAAAGCTTCTGGAGGGAGGAAAGTGTGCTTTGTCAAAAGGGTAATTGGAGTTAACCTTGAGGAGCATTTGTGCGTGAAGGTGAAAGATATGGAGGTCTTAGTAGAAGAAAGCAAGATAAGGTCGCTGATTAAAATGGCTGGCGAAGGTGAAGCCGATAAAATGGTAAAGAAGGCGAAAGAAAACGGATTCATTAGGCTCGAGGAAATTGTAGAATGCATGATTTCAGCAAAATTAGAAGACAAGAAAATTATAGAAGCGTTGAGGAGCATGGGGATAAGCTACCAAGACATCGCTGATGCGTTCGCAGTCTCTATATCTAAGCTTTCAAATGGTCAAAGCAGCCTTGGTGAATAGATGAAAGTTCTCCAGAGCTTATTAAGGGTGAGAGCGCATAGGAAGTGTAGCGGAGAGCATCTCATCTTAAAGCTTGACACCCTGCCTGGGCTTAAAAAGGAAGTAGAGGCGAATGAACCTGAATACTCTACGATAGGAGGGTATCCGAAGTTTGTTTTTGTTTTTAGGAAAGAAGAGATAGAGGAGAGAATCTTATCTCAAGACTCGCCATTAAACCATCTGAAGAAGGCCATAACGTCTCTGCTTTCTCTTTCAGTCATATTGAAAGAAGAGTATGATGTCTTTGTTGAAGGGCTTTACTCTCCTATGCTTGACGCTCTCAATTCCCTTTCAGAAATAAAGATTGAGAAAAAGTCCGAAGAGGTTGGATTTTCAAACCATACGTGCAGGCTTCTAGCAAAAAGGATAATAAGCATAAACAAAGAGAAAGAGCTGCTCGAAAGAGAAATAAAGATAAAGGAAATGCTTCTCGAAGCGGTCATTACTGCGTATACAGAAGAACGAGGAGTATTTGACTTAGAAAGCTTTAGAACGAGGTTAAAAGATGATTTGGCTATGAAAGAACTTACTTCCGTCCTGCTAAAGAGTGGGCATAAAGTGGAAAAAGAAGGGAGAGCAATAAGGGTGTACAGAGCGTGGTGATATGATATATTGGTTTATCCCCATCTTGGCAGGAATGGCGATTACGTATGTGCTTGCTCATGTAAAGAGCCCTAAGAAAATACCAATAGTATTTGATATGAGAAAATTTGAATGGAGCGAAGGAACTAAGTCCAAAAGTAACAGTGCGATTGCAGATATGTTTTTCTTTTTAATATCAAAAGGGAAGTTTGTAAAAAGTAAGAATAAGATCATAGAGTGCTGTAGAGACCTAGGCATATCAATATATCCAGATATTTCTCACCTAAAGGTATATTTGCCAGGATTGCCATTGAACATAATTAAATGCGAAAATAAGACCTCTGCGCTTTTACTGTGGAGCTGCTATATGGAAGGTACAAGACTGGCATTGTTATGAACTTCCTATATTCGTTATATCTGCTCGTCAAATTCTTGCTTGCTTCATGCAGCTTAGGAGTTTCTTCCATTTCTAGCATGAGGATTAATTCTTTTGGAAAGTTTATTTTAAAAGACATTACTAAGACAATGTTCTTTTTGCTTTTTACCTGCATCTTTTCTGTATTGATAGTGAGGCTATGATTCTTAAGAATAAAAAGAACAACATTATGATTCTGCTTAATTATGCTTTATCAATGGTGATTTGCATAAACGCTTCTATTTACGTTTTCTTAATTTCTCTTCCCTTTATTACCTTTTCATATCTCTACATAAGAAACAGGTCCTACCTAATATCTTTCAAAACTTTGGCCCTCTCTTTCTTATTGAATTCTTTATTGCTCGCTTTAGGTGTGCTCGCGTGGAAAAATATTATATAGATGCCATTGAAGAGAAACTAAACAAGAAAAAGCTTCTCCATGTAATTGCCAACGAGCAATTTCTAGTATTCTCTTCTTTTAAGGAATCAAAGTCTTTAATTGAAGTCAGCGAAAATGCAAGAGAAGCCATAGAAAGCTCAGGAATAGGCATTGTGCTAAGAAAGTCTAGCGAAGAAATAGGCGGAGAGTTCTTTTTCTCTGCCCTCTTGCCGCAATTGACGGACCTGGCCAACCTAGATGTTATATTGCAGAGCAAAAAAGAAGAAGTAGTGGAGGCCTTTGTTCCTGTAGAGTTCGATGCAGAAAGAGAAATAGAGAGCATCGAGAGCAGGCTCAGCGAGATAAGAAAAGGAATCTCTTTAAAAAGGTCATGGTTGGGGAGTGAGGGAAATGATGTATATGACTCATATGTAGGTCAAGGGGAAAGGGAAAAATTAGAATTTATTTTGAAAAACCTTTACGAAGTTCAAAGGTCTTCTGGAAAGGGGTTTAACATATATTTGGGTTTAAGAAATCAAGAATCAATGAACTCGATAAAAGGCTTGGTCAGCTTTGAAGAATGTGGCAAAGTAAGCGCTGAGTCTTTTCTTGATGTAGCAAAAAAGAGGCAGATAATGCCGATCTCTATAAGCAACGCCTCCAATTTGCTCCTCTTTCCATCTTTCATAAATACGAAGAAGAAGATAAGGTCTGGAAACTTAAGGTTTTCTAATGGAATAGAAATGGGGGTGGTAGTAAAGGACAACATTCTTGAAACAAAGGAGAAGGTATTCATAAGTCCTGAAGTGCTTTCTCTCGGCGTTTTGATATGCGGCCTTCCAGGAAGTGGAAAATCCACTCTTGCCAAGAAAATAGTCGGAGAGCTTGTAAACAGAGGCATAATGTGTATTGTTTTGTCTTCCACTGAAGAATGGAATTCTTTTGCAAGAGAACACAACATACGTGTAGTAAAAGCTTTTTCTTATTCTGCGCGACTCAATCTCTTTAAATGCCTTCAGGGCAGCAAAGAGAGGTTTTATCAAAACCTTGCAAGGACCCTTTCTTATGCCCTAAAGCCAGGCCCTTATAGGAATTCTCTTGAAAAATGCCTATTGGCTGCATTTTCAAAGGTTTATTCGAAAAGCGCGAATCCAGATCCCCAAGAGCTGATAGAAAGGATAGAAGAAGAGATTGTGGAAAGGCATGCTAAAAGGACAAATACTTCTATAAAATATTCAAAGCACGGGGAAAATATAAGAGCCTCTTTGGAGCCTTTAAAGGAGCTTATAAAGCACGGACAGTTCTCTTACAACGACGGAATAGATGTGGCCCAATTGATCGGCTCCTCGGTTATATTTGATTTTTCAAGGGCCGGGGATATAACTAAGCAAATTCTTTATTCTCTTATTCTAAATCAAGTTTACTCGCTTATTGACTCTTTCGAGATAGAAAATGGCTTAAGGCTGTGCATATGTGTAGAAGAGGCGCAGCTTGTACTGTCTACGGGCTCAGGGCCCATAGAGGAGCTAAGGGAAAAAATCCAGGATTTCAGGAAGAAAGGCGTCTGCCTCATGCTTATAACCCATAATGCGATCGATATAGATGAAAGGATAAGGAGGATTATTCAGAATAAGTTTTACTTCAAGCAAAGCCCTGATGTTGCCAAATATGCCTCAAATGACTTGATATTCTACGATGATGTTGAAAGAGAGCTAAAGATGCTCCCTCAAAGGACATGCGCTTCAACAATCGTTGGATACAACTCTTCATACGTCTCTATTCCGTCTTTCATTATGAAAGTAGGGGATTACCATGAAAATGTGATTAAGGAGAAAGAGGATACTTATGAGATAGAGAGAAGTCCTACAAAAGTAATTTGCAGTTCTCCTATTGGAAGGTACCAGCTATATTTTCTTGGAGATCTGTTTGATGAAGGATTCGAAGAAGGGAAGATTGTGGAGTTTAAAGGGCTACTCGAAGGCAAAAGGTATTTGTTTGTGGTAAAGGGAGAGAAGAAAAAGGAAGACAAACGATTTGAGATAATAGGGGGAAGGGAAAATGTGATAAGCTATTAGCCTCAGCTCGCTTTGGTATAGGACAGCTCAAGCAACTTCTTTGCGATTTATTTCTAAGATTTGAATAATGTGCCTAGAGCTCTAAAGCGCAATGCTGTTTCATATTTTCAATAGAATTGAGACTTAAAACCAATAAACAAATCAACAAGCGAGCGGTAAATCAATATGTAGTTTCGGGTTTTCACAGACAACTTTATGAAAAGGGGTAGCCATTCTACCGGTAGTTTGTAATTAGGAAAGCTTTTAAATTGTTGAATGCAATTTATTGGAGAAGGGCTCGTAGCTCAATTGGTAGAGCGCCCGCTTTGCAGGCGGGAGGCTCCGGGTTCGAGTCCCGGCGAGTCCATGGTTATTATTATGAATAGCATTTGGTATATTCTGGCCCTTGCTTCATCTTTTGTTATGGGCATATCCACGATATGGGAAAAAAAGGCTTTAAGGGAAGAGCATGCCTCTGCTTATTCTTCTAGCTTTTCGATTGTCACTGCGATAATATCATTAGTGTTTATTCCATTTGCAAATTTTAATATAAGCCCATATATCCTTGCCGTTATATACATCTCCTCAATCTTTTCTACAGCAGGCTATCTTCTTAATGCAAGGACGTTTAGGCATGGGAATATATCAGTGAGTTCTCCAATATTTAGCTCTTTTCCGATGTTGTTCGTAGTAATCTTTGCTTCGGTGTTTCTTGGAGAAAGGGTGAAGACTATACAATACGTTGGAATAGCGTCTATGATTATATTTACCTATGCTCTCCTCTTTAAGTCTGATTCAAAAGAAGCAAAATCTTTCGAAAAACCAAAATACCGATATTTGTTGATATTATCTTCGCTTTTCAATGCCGCAGGAGCGGTTCTGATGAAATACGCTCTTGGTTATGTTAACGCATTTACATACATAATTATTGCCGAATTCTTTGTTGCAGTTAACATGAATGTATATATGCAAATAAAGTACAATGGAATAAGGGAAGCAATCGGAAACATCTTAATCAATAAGAAAGACATTATCCCTATTTCTGCTTTGACAACTATATATAGAATTCTATATTACTTCTCTGCCTCTATTATTGCCATATCTCTTGCTGCTCCTTTGAGGAATACCATATATGTGATAATCACGACCTTTTTCGGAGGCATGTTTTTTAAAGAAAAAAATCTCGCTTACAAGCTGGTCTTTTCTGCTCTTATACTGTTCTCTGCTTATCTGATCGTTGTGTAGTAAAACTTTAATATTGTTTTTCTTGATAAATTCTCCGTTATGCTAAAGCCTTCCATCCTTATTAGAGTCGAAAAAATAAAGAGATATATGCAGCTGCTGGCATATGTTTCTCTTGTTATCGACATCATGATATCTATTACCAGCTTCGTGGAAATAAAATTTTACAATTCCGAAATAACGAAGTTCCTTATATACCTTGATTACAGCGTCACAGCCGAAGTGATTATTGCAGGAATCTTGTTCCTTGCATTCGTTTTCTTTGTGCATTATGATAAAATAGAGCTTAGGATTTTGAGGCTGATGAGATATGAAAGGAGAAGAAAGAATAAAAAGGGTTATAGGTAATAAAGAAAAGTATTAGAATTTAAATGTAAAAAAAGAATATGAATGGAAGAAAGGTCGAAAGAAGAGAGGATACTTATTCTTGTTGTAGATATAGATAACGACTTATTTAAAAAGACCAAAATAAGGGGTCCGCTGGTAGGAAGAGTTCAAAATCTCAACGGCGCTCTCAGCCTTGCTCTTGCAGACCCTGAAGATACTGACGCCAATACGATGTTTTATGCAGTTAAGCTGTTCGATGAAATGAAGAAAGAAGGCTACACGGTTAACGTTGCGACGATTACTGGCGCAGAAGATGAAAGCTATTATGCGGACAAAGAAATTGCAAGGCAGCTTGAATTGGTAATGAAGACGTTTAGGCCTGACGCATGCATTTTCGTAAGCGACGGAGCCAGCGATTACAGAGTCATGCCTATCATACAATCCAGGCTAAAAGTAAACGGCGTGAGAAATGTAAAAGTCAAGCAGGCAGAGGGCTTAGAGACCACCTACTTCACATTATTGGAGAAATTAAAGGAACCGCATTATGCAAGGATCGTGTTTGGCATACCTGCAATACTTCTTCTGCTGTTTTCCTTAAGCTATATATTTGGCCTTGGATGGGAGTTTCCTGTAGGAATAATTGGCTTATACCTGCTAATCAAAGGATTTGGCTTAGAGGAGAGGCTAATCGACTCTGCCAGAAATTTCGGTTTCAGCCTAGATAGATTTAGCTTCCTAATGTATTTCGGGTCCATCGTATTCTTCGTAATTACAGTCTTTGTAGGTTTATCTGCATATTTTTATTCTCTTCAGCAAAGCAAGAGCGTTTCTGTTTCTTTGAGCGACGCGATCGAGAGCGCGCTCACTTTTGTTCCAATTGTTCTCTTGCTTTATCTGGTAGGAAGGATTATAGATGTAAGAGTTTCAAGGCAGATGTTTAAGTCTTACAAATACTCTGTCTACGCCGTTTATTCAGTATTTGGCTGGCTAATCCTATTCTACCTTGTCCTTTGGCTTGCTGGAAACATATACTTCGGCCAATTTATTTCTTATTCTATCCTCTCTTTTCTAGGCGCATACTTGTGTGCCTACCTTATAAACTTTTTGAAAAGAAAGGCAATCCTTTCAAAGAAGCTGAAAGACAAGCTCCTTGTAAATGAGATGGGAGCCACGATAGGGAAAATAGGCGGGATAGACATAAAAAGAAGCAGGGTGATTGTAGAGACCCCGTTTGGCAATAAGATCTATTATGCCCTTGATAGAATTATAGACATATCTGAAAATGTAGTCATAAGGTAAATGTTACAATATGTTCTCCTTTTTGAACTTGTTAATAGCCAATGTTATGATAACGAGGTCCAATATGCCTAAAGCTCCTATGACATATGCAAAGAACTCTACACTAAGCCTTGCGAATCCAAAAATAGAAGCAAATGGCATAATCAGTATGGGAAGGATCAGCAGAGTGCTTATCTGCTGTGCTTCCTTCACCCCTTTCACGTGCGATGACACTATTACTACGAGCCCAATAGTGGCAAGTGCCAGAAATGGAGATGTCAATAGCATCAGAATCCATTCCAAATTGGGGAGTATGTTGACTCCGAAGAACTTGTGGGAAAAATAATCTGTGATTAATCCGCTAGTCGCAAATACAAGCAAAGTAATCAACGTCGCTGGTATTAGGGAAGACAAGATCTTTCCTAGCATTAGGTCCCTCGTCTTTATAGGCATTGAGAGGAGAGCCTCTGAGGTTTTCCTCTCCTTTTCACCTGCAAAGCTATCTGCGGCTATTACAGAAGCCGTTATAATTGGCATTGTAAGAAATACTGGTCCCAAGACGTTTATCGAGAAGAAAAGCATAAATCCTATGCTTCTCAGGCTGCCTTGGCTTATGGCCCCTTGGGGGATATTTATAAGCTTGCTTGCGATGCTTGGAGCTGCATATTCAGCAACATAGAAAGTCAAGATAGGGAGTATTATCGCAAAGAAGACAGGCACGCCTATCATCGGCCCATATATTGACACGCTGTTAAATACCTCTTTCAAGTCCTTTTCAGCAATCGTCAATGAAGCGCTCATCTAACCACTTTCAAACAGTCTCTCTATAAACGGACCAGTGTAATCGATCCCAATCACATACGCTCCAGCTTCATATAATCCTTTTACTATTTTTCCAACTTCTTTGTAGTCTCTGATGAAGAACTCTGCTTCCAACGCAGGGTCTGAATCAACCTTTATCTCTCCAAAGTTTTCAAGCATTCTTTTCTCTACCGGATTCGCAAATTTAATGCTGATGTATGAATTTGAAAGGAAAGAGGAATATATGTCTTCGCTTTTAGAATCTTTCAATATTTTTCCTTTCTTTATTATCAGTATTCTCGAAGAAAACTTGGAGAGCTCTTCCACTTTTTGCGTTACATATATTATGCACGCTTCCCTCTTTGCAAGTTCTCTCACTATGCCTCTAACCTTTTCAGATGCGTCAGCGTCGAGGAAGGCCGTTGGCTCGTCTAGTAACAGGATCTCTGGATTGTTAAGCAGGCTTCTGCAAAATGCTATCTTCTGTTTCGTGCCTCTGCTAAGCCGCTCTACCTTTACATCCCAATATTCCTCTGCGCCTATCTCCTTCAATATGCCCTTCGCCCTTTTCTCTATTTCTTCTTTATTTAGACCAAAAAGTTTCCCGAAGAATATAAGGTTTTCCTTTACAGATAATGAGTCGTATAGGGAGTAGTTGTCTGAGAGAAGAGAGATTTTCTGCTTTAGGTCTTCATTTTCATAGGGGTCTCTTCCAAATACTCTAACCTCGCCTTTCGTAGGCTTGTACAGCCCGTCTATGCACCTCAATAGCGTGCTTTTCCCAGCTCCATTGGGCCCTAGGAGCAGCGTTATTCCTTTGTCTATTCTTGCCGTTACGCTTTCTACGGCCCTTACGTTTCCGAAATACTTTGAAACATTCTCTAGCTCTATGATTGGCATATGTTAATCTACTCTTCTTTCTTATTTATTTTTATTTATATGCACGCGTTGGGCAAAGCAATAGAGATATGTTTATATATCACTATGTCAAAGTTTTATTTGGGAGGCGCACAGTCTATGGGAATAAAAAATCTGCATAACGTGGATGTTTTCGTTTCAAACGTCAAGAAGGCAAAGAAGTGGTACAGAGATAAGCTCGGAATGAAACTTATCGATGATCAAGGGCATTGGGTTACCTTTGCTGTAAGTGAAAAAGATGAGGCAACCCTTATTCATTTGTGCGACGAAGGCGCAATAAGGAAAGGCCCAACCGGAATAGGATTCTCGACAGATGACATAATTGCTACATACAAGGAGCTCAAAAAGAAGGGTGTCGAATTCACTAAGCCGCCGAGGGATGAGGGATTTGGGCCATATGCAGTCTTTAAGGATTTAGACGGCAACGAATTCTATCTTTACCAAGGCATGAAGGAGTAAAGCTTTTATGATTTCCTTTCTAAAATATTTTTGGTGATAATATGCCGAAGATGGCTAAAAAGGCTAGGAAGAGGGCTTCAAGAGCGGAACTTCTTTCTCCTATAGCTCAATTCGACGAGTTCTTTGATCCATTCAGAGCCATAAGGAACCTTGTTGCGTTTCCAAGCAGGTACTTTTCAAGCGCCTTTGGAGAGGTTCCTTCTATAGACGTCGTTGACGAGGGCAATTCAATAAGAGTTGTTGCAGATTTGCCAGGAGTCAGGAAGGAAGATATACGCGTAAGCATAGAGAATAATCTACTTACTATAAGGGCTAGTAGGAGAGAAGAGAAGGAAAAGGAGGAGAAAAACTATTACTTCAGCGAGAGAGCAGAGGCAGACTACTACAGGAGGCTTCCTTTGCCTGTAGAAGTAAACCCTGATTCTGCGCAGGCAAAGTTTGAGAATGGAACATTGGAAGTAAGGATAGAAAAAGCTGAATCTGCAAAAGGGAAAGAAGTAAAAGTAGAGTAGACTTATTTTTGATAGGCGCTTAGCGCCTTTGCATTCTTTATTTTAGATAAGCTTGAAAGGGCCAGGTATGTAGCTATTGCAAGATTGTATATATCTTTAGTTCTTCCTTTTGTAAAGGTCCATGCATCCTTTATGCCTGCATATTCTAAAACAGTCTTTACTGTTTCTCCGGCAACGATGCCTACTCCTTTTGGCGCGGGCTTTATTATCACTTCTGAGCTTCCACATTTGCCCTTCACTGCTATGGGGACTGAATGGCTGGTCCCGCAATTGCATTCCCATGCGCCGCATCCAAGCTTCACAGAAATAATCTTCCTTTTGGCCTCTTTTATCGCATTCTCTGTAGCAGGCTTTGTTTCTATATTCTTTCCAGCTGCAACGCCGACATGTCCATTCATATCTCCTATCACCACTACTGCTCTAAACTTCTGCCTTCTATTATTTTTTGTCATTCTCTGAACTGACTTGATTTCAAGGACTTTATCCTGCATGTTTGGAATAAGGGCATCGACTATTCCAATCTCTCTTATTGTCTTGCCCATGGCAAATATCTCTTCTATCGAGTTTATTTTCTTCTCTTTTACCATCCTTCCTATCTCTGTCTTTGGAATCCATTCTTCTTTTCCTTCTTCCGCGACGTTTTCCTCCATTCTACCTACCCTATCTTCTTTCTTACTTCTTCAAACAGCTGTGACAGAAAGACTGGCTCTTTGCCCTCCTCAATATATTTAGAAAATAGCCTTTTGTATTTTTCAGGTTCGCTTTCCTTTAGCTTCTTGGCATACTCTTCTATTTTCTTTCCCTTTGCCAACTCTTCATCTACTTCCATATTCATCCTTATGTCTATTCCTTCGTCTTTCAGCGCTTTTCCAAGAACGAAAGGTATTGAATTCTTGGACGGCGTGTTAAGGCCTATGTCTAATATGAAAGGGCCGCTTATTGACTTCTCCTTTATTTTTTTAGCCAAAAGCGTGCCAAGGAGATATGCCGTTGGCCTGTTAGGCCTAGAAGGCCAGCCAAGAGAATTTAATGCTTTTGAATTCAATTGAGAAAGGATCAAATCTCCATTCCCTTTGTACTGCACAACCTGAGCAATAATTTGCCTATTAGTCCTCCTTACAACTATTCTCTTCATCATTCCCTTTACAATCTTCACCCTCTTTCTATAGTTTGTCTTGAATTCCCTTCTTCTCTTAAACTTCAAATTGCCCATATTCTCACTTATACTCCTTTTTTATTTTCTCATTTATTTCTTTAATTACTTCTTCACTTATCTTTGCGCCCCCTTCCCTTAGATGGAGAATCATGGACGCCTTGTCCGGAAAAGCATTCCCTTTTACCTGCAAATAAAACTTTTTGAATGTATCGTTGTTTATCACATTTCTCTTTTTAAGCTCCTTGAGGAGCCTCCTTTGCGCCCTTACCTTCTTTTCCCACACTCTTCCCATTCTGGCATTCTTGCTTCCCTTTCTGCTACCTGGACCTCTTTTCCAATTCTTCTTTTTCCTTTCTTTAGATCTCTTACTGAGGTTCTTCTTTGGATTTATTGCATATATTGCTCCTTTCTTTACCAGCTCCCATACATCCTCTTTTGTTATCGCTCCTTCCACATCCTTTAGTTTGTCTGGTGCTACCCTTATGGCGCTCTCTCCTCTCTTCAGTATCTTTGCAGCAGCCCTCTTTGCGAACTTTATGCTCATGCTTTCACCCTATTCGCTACCTCTATTCCCTTTTCATCAGCAATTCTTTGAAGCTCTATTTTCTTTCTCTTTGAGAGCGCGTGCGACAGATAGACCAATGTTTCTTTATCTGTGTTGAGCATCTCTTCCTTATTCCTCACCAACACAATCTTTTTTCCATTTCTTGTGAATCTCAATTCTTCAGGATTTTTGTATCCGATATTGGGCATCTTTAGGTAACCTTTCCTTTTCTCTCTAGTCTTGTTATCTATTCCCCTCTGAGCTCTCCATCTGTCTTTTACCCTTTTCCTGTTCTTTGCCCCAAAGTTTGGAACCTTGAACCATGGAACATTCTTCTTCATCTAATCGCCTTGAAACCATGCTGAGCAAGCATGGGTTGATAAGCAAAGATATTTTGCCTGACAACATATAAAAATTTATTGACTCTGCTTTTTTGACAACGCAGTGACCTTTAACCCGGCGAGCGGGCAAAGCTTTTGATGCTCCAATTGTCTATCGAAACTGGCATGTTCAACACTTCCTAAGGCAAGGCTCATTGACGAAACTGCGCTTAGTATTGGGTACATTTAGATAAAAGACCTCCAATGGCTTTCTCTATTCTTCCCTTAAAACATATATTCCATCTTGGAATACCCTTGTATCGTATCCTTTTTCCCTGCATGCATCCTTTATGTTTGCTACTGTTTGACCTATATCATAGGGGTCTACGCCCTTTATTGTGACAATGTCGCCTTTGGCCTCTACCTTTGTAGATCCCATAATCTTAGCAACTCTTGGCGCCCTTTCGCCGAATATGTTCTTTATTAAAAGTATGCTTTCTTTCTGCTCTATGCTTATTGGGAAATGCGCATAGACAATCTTCATTTTCAATTCTATGCCTTCTCTTACTCCCCTTATGGCTTTTGATATCTCTGAATGCAAAGCTTTCTCGGCCCACAAAGCCTTCTTTTTCAGCTTCTTTCCCTCATTTGGCTCTATTATCAGCTTGCTTCCCTCTAGCCTACATCTTGTAAGCTTTTCATTGAATGACTTTTCTGTATAGCCCAATTTGCCCTCTATCCTTATTTTCCCTTCGTTTACTGAGACCTTAACATCGTTTGGTATTTCTACTTCCATACAAATCAGTAAACATATGCAAGCAACTTCCCTCCAACGTGCTTTTCTTTAGCTTCTCTATTGCTCATTATTCCTTTAGGCGTAGAAACTATTAAAAGCCCAAAGTCTTTGCTAGGAATATATTGAGATTCGAACTTTTGGTATTCGTCTATCCTGACTGCATACCTTGGCTTTATTGTGCCAATCTCGTTTATCTTTTTGGCAAGCTTAACCCTCAATTTGGTGAATTTTCCATCTTTGAATTCTTCATAAGAGTCAACGTATCCATTATTTTTAAGGACTTCCAATACTCCCCTGATAATTTTTGTAGATGGGAGTACGCATTCTCCAATTCCTCTCATTTCATAGATTTTTATTTTATTCATTGAATCTGAAAGAAGGTCTGCCATTGCAATCACGAAAACTTTTCAAATCCTAG
>JAVZOJ010000004.1:0-24166 GCA_038882355.1 Candidatus Micrarchaeaceae archaeon
AGTATGCAACAGGGCAAAAATGGCTGCCTTAGAAGAAACGATAAAGTCTGGGAAGGAAGAAAAGGTGAGCATGGAGATGCTCTTGGATATCATATCGCATACAAAGCCTTCTGCGCCAAGCGTTGTAATGAGCAAGTATATGTCTTTTCTAGCGACATATGGAACAAGATAAAAAGGATAAGGAGCAAGCTTAATTTAGCGCGTTAGTAGCGGTACGCTTACAGATCGCGAAAGCTCTCTGCTTACACGACCGCCCTATCAAGCCCATGTAATATAGGCGCGCTTAGCGTCTCGTCTCGGGTGAGGCTTCGCCCTTAGATGCTTTCAGGGCTTATCCTCTTAGCGCGTGGCTACCCGGCAATGCGCAAACGCACAACCGGCAAACTAGAGGCGCCGACATCCTGTTCCTCTCGTACTAAGGATATCTTACCCTCTGACGCTTACGCTCCCAGTAGATCATACCGTCCTGTCTCGCGACGGACTGAACGCAGCTCAGGTAGGTCTTTAACAGGCGTACAGCCTGACCCTTGGCGGCTCCTGCACCGCCAGGATGACCTCAGCCCATATCGATGTATCAAACGGCCAGGTCGATGTGAACTCTCGCCGGCCACGAATCGATTACCCCTTGGGTAACTAGTTTGACAGCATGGGGCCCCATTAAAAGGGCCACCAGAGTTCGTTAAGCCCCTCTTTCGAGTCTGCATCCCCCGCTCTTCAGGATACAGTCAGCCCTGCATTTACCTTTATGCTTCACAGCGAGTTCCCAACTCGCCTAAGCAGAGCATTGGTCACTTTCGTTTCCTTATCGAAAGCAACCGCCCAGTCTAACTATCCACCTGCTGCTGTTCCATTTCTGGTTAGCCGCATAGCAAGTGCAGAGTGGTGTTACACTTTCGCTCCACTGCGCCCAGAGACGCAGCTTCGACGCTCCCACTTACTCTCTGCAGCACCCGCTAAACAGCAACAACAGGCTATAGTTAAGTTCCAAAGGGACTTCTTTTCCCACTGGGAGTACGTGGCATATACACCACGCAGTGAGTTCACCAGGCACCAGGTTGGGACAGTGGGGGAGTCGTTACGCCATTCATGCAGGTCGCCCATTAAGCGACAAGGTATTACGCTACCTAAAGAGAGTCAGGGTTACTCCCGCTCTTTGCTAGCGCTTCGCTCCCTTGGAAAGGAGTTTCGCGTACTAGCGGTGAGCAGGCGTCACCCACCGTACTAGGCCTTACGGCTTTGCGGTGAGTTGTGTTTTTGGTAAACAGTCGCTCCCCCCTAGTCATTGCAACCTGTACCTAGCCAGGCACAGGCATGGCTTCTAGAGAACAAACGCCACCAACTTGCCGAATTCCCTAACCTGGTTTATCCTGCCACGCCTTGGCTTCTTCTGCCAGCATCACCTGTGCTGGATCTTGGTACGATCTGGCGCGATCGCATTTGCGGATTTCCTTTTCACGGGCACAGAGATTGAGCCAGCATTGAGCTGCTTCTCCTCATAATGAGACTCTGCAGCCGCTTGCGCCTTTTGGGCATGTCTCCGCCTTGCATTGCCTATTGGCTGCATAGCGGAGTTTATGATTAAAGGAGGCCTATCTCCATGCGTCAGAAATCCGCCTTGCGTTGCCGCTGCTACGCACCAGGCGCCCTAATGTTAAAGGGCTTCCCTTTTGCAGGCGAGTCATTGGCTGCCTGCTTAGGATCGGCTAACTCCTCGCTAACGAGTATGTCGAGGAAAACCTTGTGCTTCCGGCGTAAAGGATTCTCACCTTTATTTGCTGCTACTAACACCAGGATTTTCTCTACTGCACGGTCCATATGGCCTCAAAGCCATACTTCTTGCCATGCAGCATGCCCTCCTACCCATCTTTTTCAGATGGGGCGGTCTCGGCACCTAGTTTAGCCCCGTCCATCTTCGGCGCGCAATGCCTCGATCGGTACGCTGTTACGCGTTTTTTAGAGGATGGCCGCTTCTGAGCCTACCTCCCGACTGTCTTAGACATTGCAGGCCTTTAGATGCACTCAACTAGGATTTTGGGGCCTTAACCGCCCTCGCTGCCATTCCAGTCTCGCCGCGCTAACTTACTCAACGCGGCCGACTCCCGGGGTCTACGCAGCGCACACATTCGGAGTTTGAGAAGCGGGCAGTGCCTTTCGACACTATCACCGCTAATCGGTAGCTCTACCTTGTGCGCAAGCTCGCCCGAGGCTATCCTAAAGATACTTCGGAGGGGACCCGCTATTGCCATGCTCGAATGGTCTATCGCCCCTACTCGCCGTTCACCTGACCGGATATACCAGGACCAGTTGCGGGCCTCCATCGAGCGTCAACTCGACTTCGCCCTGACAGCGAGTAGATCGCAATGGCTTCGGGTCGCAAAGGAGTGACTTAGGCACTTTCGTACCCTGCGCCTCATTTCTTGCGCGCACTCGCTTTCGCTAAGCCTTTCGGCTCGCCACTCCAGTGCACTCCCTGGCTCTTGCTTCGAGAAGAAGGATGTGACACTGATCCATTGCAGTCGTTCCGCCCTCTCGAGCTTCGCTTCCTGCAACATCATTCCTTCCGCGCCACATCTTCTTTTAACCACCTAGTTTCAGATCTTTTCAGCCCCACTCGTGTGGGATCTTTTCACCTTTCGCTCTCGCTACTTGTTCGCTATCGGCCTCCAGCTAGTATTTAGGGTTGGAGTTTAATGCCCCCATATTCGCACGACATACCCAAGCCGTGCTACTCTTCTGCAGCACAGCTGGCATAGATTCGTCTACGAGGCTGTAACTCTCTATGGCCGCGCTTTCCAACGCGTTCGACTCTCTACGCCAGCTTAAAAGCTGCAACCACATCTCTTGCTATTCGCATAGCAAGATTCGGCTTGCCCTCTGCCGCTTTCACTCGCGTTACTCACGGCATCTCGTTTGATTTCTTTTCCTGCGGGTACTAGGATATTTCGATTCCCCGCGTATGCGCGCTCCACTATCCATAGAGCGCAATTCGGCGATCCCAGGTTCAATGTCTGACCTTCGACTACCCTGGGCTTATCGCAGATTGCCACGGCCTTCTTCGCCGCTGGAGCCAAGGCATCCCCTAGGTGGCTTCGCATTTAAGCTTGCTCCTTATCAAATCCATTGCAAACGCAATATCACACAGATGGCATTTGCTCAATGAGTTTTTCATCAAGCCCATGAGCTCTCAAAACGAGTCTGAAATGAGCTCATAATGCCATTTAAGCACCAGAATTTATTTTGTAAAAGAAAATTTATATATCTTTTTACTTTCGCAGGCATTTCTTTTTACGTGGAGAGAAGTGAATCGAGCAGAGATTCATGCATATACATGCAGCATGTCCGCTGAAGCGGCTCCAAACAATATGGCAGAGGCCCAGTCCATTGCAGAGTAATTCGCTTTCTTGGCTATATATTGAAATTTCTCGTCGAGCAACAGCATCTATGAACCAGGCAAGGATGGAAAAATATATAGAAAACATCAATTCAAGAGTGGTGCATGCGACCAAACAAAAAGATAAATAGGTAGACATAAAATTAATTTTGTGAATACCAAAGAGCTTCTTGAAAAAGAATATTTAGACTATCTTGTCTACTCTGAACTTGCAAAATATGAAAAAGACGAAAGGCTGAAAGGTATATTCCTATCTCTTTCAAATTCTGAGAGGAAGCATTGCGAAATGCTAAATAAAGGATTCAAAAGCAAATCATTGATTCTTCTCTCTTATCTTTTGCTGCTTTATTTCCTTGTTGTAAGAAAGCTGCTCGGCATACCTTTCCTCACAAAAATGTTAGAAAGGAAGGAGAAAGAGAGCAAAGCTTTTTACGAACTGTTGAAAGGCAGAAGTTCAATGAAAGTCAATAAGGTAGTAAAAGAGGAGATGTCGCACGAGAAAATTCTCTCTGATGAAACGAGAAGATATGAGTCGAGCCTAAACTATACCAGATCAGTGGTGTTTGGACTTAATGACGGGCTTGTAGAAATCCTCGCAGTGGTTTCTGGGATTGCGACGATTTCTGGCAGGCCCATACTCGTTGCCATCAGCGGAATCATTGTGGGAATATCTGGAACGCTCTCGATGGCGGCAGGCGCTTATTTGTCTTCTAAATCGACCACCTTGGTTACAAAGACAAGAGAGTTTACAAAGCCGATAAAAGACGCTCTTTATACAGGAATCTTTTACTTTATAGGCGCCCTAATAGCGACATTTCCATTCTTTTTTGGCATAGGAGGGTATGAAGGGATTATTCTCTCAATAATATCGGTATCTGTTGCGCTTTCTATCGCTTCTTACATTATTGCAACGATCAGCGATTCAAGCATATCGGTAAGGATTGCAGAAATGCTGCTCATTTCCTTGCTCACGGCATTCGTCACCATAGGAATAGGATTGGTGATAAAGTATTATTTCGGAATATATATCACTTAGCTCCTTTCACTCTGCTCTTTTGTGTATATGAATACTCCATCTTTTTTCGCAAGGGGGTTTGCCCTTATCCCATATATTGCCTTTATGCCTTTCTGCGCGCAAAGGTCCCTCAGCCTCTGCGTTATTACTCCATCTATCACCAGCGCATAACCTGATTTGGAATTTTCCACAAGCTTTAGAACTTCCCTGACAGGCCCTTGGCTTATTACATTTCCTAATTTGTCATAGATCCTTGCATTAAGCGTTCCTTGCAGTTCTTCAAGCCCGCTCATCAATTGGGAATACAGCACGCTGTCAAGCACCACCCCTTTTTCATCCTCTTTCTTGACTTCCTCGCTCTCTATTTTCTCTATTTCTCCTTCGTCTATCTTAATCTCGCTAAATTCCTTGCTCTGTTCTTCTCTCTGCTCTTTCTCATATTCTTTCTTTTCTTTTCCGAAGTAGTTGAGATACTGCTCAATAGGGACCTTGTTTTTGAGCGATTTCAAAATTTCCTTTCTTGTTAGCTCCTCTACTTCCTTCCCATCAGGCGCCCTTGCCACATAGTCTATCTCTAAGGTTGTTGCAAGGTTTTTCAGCACCATGTCTCCGCCTCTATCTCCATCTAGAAATACTGTAACTTCTTTCTCTCTAGATAGCTTTATCAAAGTCTCTGGCACCGTAGATGCGCCCCCTATCGCTATCGCATTTGTTATTCCGTTCCTCAAAAGGTTCAATACGTCAGCCCTTCCTTCCACGAATATGACTCCTTCGCTTGACTCTATGTCAGGGCCAGCAGGAAGCTGGTCCTCTCCATAATAAGATATTTCGCTTGCCTTCACTTCCGACTCTACCAAATCCCTGATCTCTTTGCTGTCAGGAAGCTCATTGTTAAGAAGCTCCTTCAGGAGCCCTTTTGCTCTCTCTATTATCTTTTTCCTTTTCTCCATTCTTGTATCTTCGACCTTCTCTACCTTGAACTCGCTGTCGTAAGGTCCGACTCTTGCTACTGCTTCTATGGCTGCCGCCAAGATGCATGTCTCTACTCTGTCAAGCGAAGCAGGAAGATAGAGCTTTCCATAGCTCTTCTTTCCTGACTGAGATACGTCTATCTCTATTCTTCCTATCTTTCCATTTTTCTGAAGCTCCCTTAGATCAAGCTCGTCTCCAAGAAGGCCCTCTGTCTGCCCAAAGACTGCTCCTATAATGTCTGGCTTTTCTACCAATCCATCTATCGTAAAAGACGCAATAATCATATACTTTGCAATATCCAAATATGTCTTTGCCATATCTTGCACCTTTGTTTGCCATGGAACCACGCTTCTTAAGGCCCATGTTAATTAATTATATTTCTTAAGATTAATTATTCTTTCGTTTTGAAAAATATTTCTAAGGGCAGTTGCTCATACATCTTCGTTGCTCCTTTGACTTAGTTCCATACGCGCAGAATGTTTCAAGGCTTCTGGATTTGAGGAATAGGGATGCATATATTATAAAAATCAAAAGAAATATATTGTTTTTATGCGAATGCCTTTTTGAAAGCGTTTGGTGGTTTGATGATAGGAATAGGGAAAGATGCGCCAGAAGCGATAAATGTGTTTATAGAAATACCTGCAGGTTCCAGCGTAAAGTATGAGTATGACGCCTCCACAGGCTTATTAAAGGTAGACAGGTTTCTCTTCACATCAATGGTGTATCCTTTCAATTATGGCTACATACCCGCAACGATAGATGAGGATGGCGACCCGTTGGACGCTTTGGTCATAAGCGAATCTGTCGTTCCTGGCACTTATATAGAAGCAGTGCCTATAGGGGCCCTTATTATGGAAGATGAAAATGGAAAAGATTACAAGATTGTGGCTGTACCAAAGGAAAAGGTCGATCCAGTCAATGGAAAGCTCAAAGACATATCCGAGCTTCCTGAATACACAAAGAAGAGAATAGAGCACTTCTTTTCCAGGTATAAAGAGCTAGAGCCAGGAAAGTGGGTGAAGGTCAGCGGATGGGAGGGCAAGGAGAAGGCAAAGGAGATAATAAACAAGTGCATCAAGAGATAGAAAATTCTCCAGGAGGCATGTGCTGGACGAGATAATCTATATCAGTAATCCCAATCTTCTTTCCTATGAATTTCGCCGCGTCAGATTTCTTTATTTTTCCAGGTTTCAGCTCTATTCCGCTTATTCCTTTTCTTTTAGCAGTCAATCCTGGCATAAACATCGGCTTTTTCTCTTCATTCAAATATACTACTAGCTTTAGTTCAATGCCTTTGTACCATTCTCTTTCTCCCTTTATTAGAAATCCGCCTTTTGAAAGGTAGCCATATTGGGTAGACTTTGTGACTTGCTCTCTTTTTGCAGAGAATACGTCTACGCTTGCGAGCCCATCTTCCCATGCCTTTGAATAACAAGCAGCAAACTGTGCAGCTTCATTCCTTTCTTCTATCTCAGCCGAGACTCCTTGCTTTAGCAATACAAAGGAGGCGCCAAATACGTTGGCATGGAAGAAAAGGTCTTCATTCGAGAAAAACCTTGAATTCAAGCCTTCATTCTGCTGAGCGTTCCTTCCGCCAATGATAAGCTTCCCCATGCTGGTAAAAGACCAATAAAAAGATTCATACCACTCTTTTCTCCATACAGTCCTTATCCTTTCCTCCTCCCTTTTCACCTTTACGTTCCTCAACTTTTCCAGCGCTGCTTTTGCGCCCTCTATCTTCTTCTTTACCTTTTTCGCCTTCTCATAATACTCGTTTGCATTCTCCTGCGCTGTCTTTTCGTAGCTTATCTTTATTCTCATCAAACCAGCAGGCCAAGGATGTAGGATATGACGAACGCCATTACGCCCAGAATTATAACGCCTATGATAACAATCTTCATCGTCCTCTTAAATGTTTTGACGTCAGGCTTGTAGCTGATCTCTATAATGTGCTTTGCCTCGGAGTAGAAGCCCTTTATCTTTCCAAAAAAAGACAAATTTATTCACCAAAAATCTTGTCAAGATCTATGTCTGTCATGTCTTCTATCTTTCTCTTTATCCCTGTTTCAGAGTATTCTGCAAACTCGACTCCGCCAAGTACAACCATCACCTTCACTGAATTCTTCTGCATCTCAGAATCTATCCTCGCTCCCCACTTAAGCATCGCATCGCTGCTTATCCTTGCGGAGACTTCCTGGAATATCCTCTCTGCCTCCTTTAATGTAAGGTCGTTTCCTCCTATGATGTTAACCAATGCCTTTTTGGCCGTAGAAAGGTTGACGTCAAGCAGAGGATTCTTGAGCGTATTTTCTATTGCTATTGCAGCGCGCTCGCTTCCCTGTATTGAATTTGCCTCCCCTATTCCTATTACTGCATATCCTGAGTCTTTGATCACACTCTTAAGGTCTGCAAAGTCAAGGTTTACAAGCCCAGATTTTGTCACCATCTCCACAATTCCTTTCGTTGCATTTGAGAGAACCTCATCGCTTATCTTGAATGCCATATTGAGAGGAAGGTCAGGCGCCACAGAAAGCAGCTTATCATTTGGTATTATTATTGTAGTGTCAGTAGACTTCCTTAGCTTGCTAAGCCCTTCAAGAGCGTTCCTCATTCTTGTTTTCCCCTCGCTTGTGAATGGCAACGTGACTACACCTACGCACAGCGCTCCCAGTTCCTTAACTTCATGGGCTATTACGTGGCCTCCTCCTGTTCCTGTTCCGCCTCCAAGCCCATATGTGACAAATACAAGGTCGGCGTCGCTTAGCGCATGCCTTATCTCTTCTTTGCTTTCCAAGGCAGCCTCTTCTCCTACTTTCGGGTCGCTCCCTGCTCCCAATCCCCTTGTAACCTTTTTTCCAAGAAGTATCTTTTTGTGCGCCTTTGTCCTTATCAGGTGTGCGGCATCTGTGTTGGCAGCGACAAGCTTCGCGCCTTCTATGCCTATTTCAAACATTCTCGTTATCGTATTGGATCCGCTTCCTCCGACTCCAACAACGTAAATCTTTGGCTTTGAGCTCTCTATAAACCTGAGAAGCTCTTCATCGTCATTTTGAGTTTCAGCCATTAACTAATCGCCTCTTTAAAAATATCATTAAAAAGTATTATATTGCTTTCCCAATTGTCTGATCTTTATCGCCAGGGCTGGGATTTTCAGCATGCGCATTTGAACCCAGAAGGCTCAGAGAGCCATACGCTCTCTGGAATGCTCCAGGCGTACGCGTTACCTGGTTCCGCCACCCTGGCAAAGGATTCAGAACCGTAAGAATTTTACCATAAAAATCTATATATACATTCCATAGGGTTTTAGAATAAATTTTTAGAATGAAGAGCAAAGTCCATATCTTTCAGATAGGAGAGGATCTCTGCGAAATAATTCAGAGAAGCTTCATGTTCCCTGTAATTTTGTCTATTTCGCTTGCTTTCCATGGGCCTATGCCCAATGCTGTTATGGTACCTGGTTCAATCTGCGTCAAGCCTGCATCGCTTATCAATGCATTTGGTATGTGTAGAAAGTCGAATGCATTCTTCAACTTTTCCAGAGTTTCCTCGCTCGAAGCTTTTAGGACAATCTTCTTCTGGCCTTCTTCAATCCAGGCTTTTGCCATCTCTTCGTCTACCTTTTTCGTCTCTAGGTAGCTGCTCAACGAAGCGTGCGCAACCTGAGAGGCAAGCTTGCCTATCCCCATCTTTATGTCTGTCCTTACAACAATGACTTGCTTTATCTCTTCCACAAAATAATCTGTTCCTTTTCTTCTTATATTCTTTCTCCATACTTTTGAGAAGAGCTCAGGCATAAGATAAAAGGAAAAAGCCAGGGTTGCTGTAGCTGCCCTATTTGCATTTCACATACAGATAATGTACCGCCCCATTTATTTTTCTTGTTTGCTTTTGATAATAAGGTATAGAATTCTTAAGAAACAGGGGTTTGTGTGTATTTAGAAATTCCAGGCGATTTTCAAAATATGTGAAGCCTCTTTCTATGCTGTGTGGTGTTTTTTAAAGAGCCTCCAAGTGTTAAAAGGAGCATAGGCAGCGTTGCTCAAGCCCAATAACAATTCAATCCATGAAAAGGAATTTATAGTTTAAATTCGCAAATAGCTCTTGAATAAAGAGCCTCTTATGCAGAGAGACCAAAATAGCCAGTGCAGATTTATGACTTCTTCGAAAGCTATCGAAAACATGAAACCCATATTGCTGCACTTGACAGGAGTTGCAAAGAAAGTGAAAGTAAGATATGCATCAGGCGCCAAGCAATTAATTTTGGGGTAGTTTTCTGGAAAGGAAAAAGAGAGTTTCAAAATTTGAAATTTTGAGCATTATTCTCTATCTCGTCTTAGCCTCTGCTATAATTCTATATGCCTATCTCAGCAAGGCCTCTCTGGGCTTTGCAATATTCGTCATAGTAATCCTTGTATTTGCCATAGAGGCAATAAGGAGCCTGAGGGAATCAGGATTAAAGAATACAATCAGGGATTTTCTCATTGCAATATTCGCCGCCATATTGTTAATCTTTCTTTCAGGAGTCGCCCTTGGAACCTATGCGCCTTTCGATGCGGTTGCGAGCTGCAGCATGCTCCCTACCCTTTCAAGAGGGGAACTTGTAATACTTCAAGGAATAAAGAACTATTCCTTGTTTGTGAAAGAAAATCGCATACCTGTAGTGGATGTAAATTCGTCATATTTTGAGCAAATAAACTCCTCTTTCGGCGCATCTCTTGCATATTTCCCTGTGAGCAATGGGAAAGTGTATATAAATGGAATAGTGCCGAAAGGGAGCTATGGGATTTACCTGTTTAATACGAAATGCATGCTCAATTACATTTATGAAGGGTATAATGACATAGCTGCGTGCATCGTAAAGAATAGCCCGCATAGCGAAATAAAGTATTCCTACTCGATCCTTCCAGTTCGCTTTTCAAACGGAAGCATAGAAAGCATCGTCGCTACAAATTCAATTACGATAGGAAACTATACAATCGAAGAGAATTACAGCAACCCAATAATTGTTTACAAGACTACAAATGAGGACTACTTTTCAGGAGACATAATACACAGAGTCGTCGCTGCCTTAAAGGTCGGAAATGAATACTACTTCCTAACGAAGGGAGATAACAATCCATTTCTAGACATAGAGTTCGCAAACCAACCTGTAAGCCAGGAATATGTCGTTGGAAGGGTGATTGGAGAGATTCCATTTCTTGGATACCTGCGGCTCATCATATCTGGCCAATTCCAAGCCCCGCAGGGCTGCAATGAGACTATTATTCACTGATATTTGCTAAGGAGCTTGAAGCCCATGGGCACTGCTTCTTCTATGTCTTTCGCTATAATGTGGCTTCCATATCTTTTTTCCAAAAGCTTCCCCAAGAATCCGTGGAGGAATGCGCCGCCGCAGGCTGAAGCAAACAGGTCTGATTTTGTCGAAAGCGCAGATATTATTCCGGAAAGGACATCTCCTGATCCCATTGTGGCCAATGACTGCGATGAGTACACATTGACCTTGAACCTTTCCCCATCGCAGATTATTGTTTTGCTCCCTTTTAGCAAGATACATTTGTTTAGCAGCAAAGAGGCTTTCTTCGTTTCTGCGATTCTCTTTCCTATATCTTCTTCATATTTGAAGCCTAAGTACCTTTCAAATTCCCTTTTGTTTGGGGTTATTAAGATTTCTTTGCTCTTTATGTCTTTGCATGCGTCTATTGCTTCTGCATCGCATATAACCTTCTTTTTACATCTGACTGCATAATTTATCGCCCTTTTCGCCTCTTCCTTCGCCTCTTCTCCCAAAGCCATGCCTATGCAAACAACCTGAGCTCTCTCTATTTCCTTTTTCATCGTTTCGTTAAACTCGATATGGTCTTCGCCGCATCCCTTTATTACGAGGTTCTGCGAGTAATTCATTATCTTTTCCTTAAGAAACGAAGGCACAGCCAGAGTCACGTATCCTGCTCCAGTTCTGAGAGCTGCCAACGCGTTGTATGCGGCATTTGCGGCATGCACCTCACCCCCATGGTAATCTCTGCTTCCTCCAATAATCAAAACTCTTGAAGAGTTCTTGTCATCTTCCCTTCCCCTTTCTTTATATGAAAGGAACAAATCCCCTACCCCTGCTATATTCTTGAAAATCTCAGGAATTATTCGTATCGGTACCGCCTTTCCTTTCATCTCTTCTGGAACTTCATTTATGCACAGCGTAAGCTTTGGCTCAAGCCTTTTCCTATTTACAAAAGAAGGGAATCCTATAGAGATAAGGTCTCCTTCAATCTGCAAATCTCCGTAGTCCTCCTTCATGTCTATTCCATTTACACAGTCAACCGTGCATTTCTTCCCGCTTTTCCTTATAGGCAGGGCTTCTTCTTCTATTTTGTTGTTTATCCTTTCTATCTCTGCATTCAGCATCTTTGCCATCTTTATGCCTATCCTGCCGGTTATTCCATCCCCGACGACGACTCTGAATCTTTTATACCTCTTTATAAGGTAATTAGAAAATGCAAACGCTGCGGCAGATTCAAATACTCCAGCTCCATTGAAAAAGGAGTATGTCTTTATCAATGCCAATATCTCCTTTACGTTCATGAAATCCTCGCAAAGCCTTTTAGCAATAGATATATGGCCGCATATGAAGGCAAAGAAACCTTTTGGTTGTCATATGGCCCGAAAGAGATTCCGTTCATCAACAGCTCTTCTTTTGTATTTGCGAAAACCTCTAGTTCTCCGCTCCTGAAAGCAATTGCATGCTTCATTGGGTCAAAGCTGCTTAATTCATAGTTCCTTAGCTTCTTTGCGACAAGCCCAGAGCCGCCGTGCAATGTATTGGGAAGCCTTATAAGGTGCGAGCTCTCTATAGTCACATTCCTATCAATGTTGTCGCTCTGCATAATTGCTACTGCGCTCACCACGTTTTTCCAAAATGCCTCTTTTTTCTTTATGTCAACCATATCCCAGTTTCCGCTTCTTATTCCCATCTCTACAAGCTGCCTTTTCTTTGTTAGTAGGCTCGAAGCTTTTCTGTCTATTCCCAATGACTCAAGCTTCTCTTTGCTATCTAGGGCGCTGATGACGCTTCTTGCCACCTTGCCTGGCCATCCTTTTGACTCTGGCGTAGGTCCCCTTATGCCTCTGCCTTTAATATAATCAAATATTCTCTCGCTTATGATGCCCCTGCCTGTTATATAATCTACTATTTCCCTCCTTTCTTCTTCTCCAAGCTGCTTCATGTCTTCCCTTTCAACCCTTACATGGTATCCTCTCGATCCGCTAAAGTTCACTTCTATCTCATCTTTGCTCACTCCAAAATCAGGTATGAGAAAATCCTCTATCAGCCTTATTGCTTCATTTTTGGCCCTTTCAAGGCAATTCTGGCATATCCATGAATTCCCATGCCTTATTTTGCATTCAAGCTTAAGGTCTGTCGCGTCAATGTCAAAGACCAAATCGTTCTTTATGAGCCCTTTGTTTTCCATTGGCCTGCCTGAAGGGTTTGAGTAATACGCTGTTGAAAAATTTATGTGGGCAGGGGTGTTTTCTTTTATGTATCTGATAAGCTCTTCTCCTGACTTAAAAGAGAAATGCCTCGCAGAAATCTTTTCTTCGAAGTCCCCAAATCCAAACTCTCTTTTCTCCACCTCTTTTGGAATTATTTCATTTGGGTCTATCGAATCATAGTAGGACTTGAAAGCTTCTTTGACAATAGAAATCTCTTTGCTCTCCTTTTGCATCATTTATTTCTCTTTATAAAGCTATTTTATTCTTTCCTTGCTTCTGCCTCTTATATGCCAAGAGTCCGCTGAGCGACACTTCACTTTTTCCATGCTTTGCGCAGCAAATGGTCAAAGAATATACATAATACTTTTTATTTGTTTTATATGTATTGATTATTGAGTCGATGCAAGAAGAGCCAAACTTTATGGACCTTGTTGTAATAAGGCAGATAACCCCTGGAATGCAGGCAGAGAACCTGAGCAGGATTATAAATGCCAGCATATTTGATGCCTACAATCTTTCCGGCTCCTTAAAGCAGAAAGGCCTGATAGATTTCGAATGGAATGCGCCTGGCCAAAGCGTTATCAAGGTTACCGAATCAGGGAAAGCTCTGATAGACGAAGCGGAGAAAAAAGCAGACGCGCCATTGGATGCCCTTGACGATGAAATATTGTTCCAGCTTTCTGGAGGAAGAAGGAACCCAAATGAGCTGGGCGAGAGCATAAACCTGAGCCAAAGAGACCTTGCAATAAGGCTATTCAAGCTAGGCAAGCAAGGTTTTTTGATATTTGACATAAAAAATGGAAAGATAAGCCTGATGCTTACTGAAAAAGGGTTCATGAAAGTTGTTGAGTCGAAAGGGAAAGAGGAAAAGAAAGAAGAGAAAAAGGAAGAGGAGAGAAAGGAGGAGCAGAGGGAAAATGAAGAAATACTGATAAATGCAAGCAAAAAGAAGGACAAAGCGCCGATAGGCCTTTACGTGATACTTATTGCTATCATAATAGTTCTTGTTGCGATGTTTTTGAAAAGGGTGGTTTGATTCTAGTCGACTTCATGGAGGCGAAGAGGATTATGGAGAAATATGGCCTTCGCGTTGTGAGGAGCGGATACGTAGGCAGCGAAGATGAAGCAGAAAGATTTTGGAAAGGGAAGGATATAGTGCTTAAGGCGATTTCAGAAAAAGCACTTCACAAAAGCAAGGCTGGCCTTGTAATAAGCAGAATAAGAAGGGACGAGATAAGAGAAAAATATGCAGAATTAAGAAAAAGGGCAGAGAGATTCTCCCCTTTCAAGATTTTGGCGCAGGACATGGCGGAGGGCGGAGATGAATTCATTTATGGGAGCAGAGAGGATTCGCAATTTGGAAAAATCTGCATCTTTGGGCTAGGCGGAATTTATGTAGAGCTGTTTAACGATGTCTCGATAAGGGTGCTTCCTGCGAGCGTGACTGACATCGAAGAGATGCTCGGTGAGCTGAGGTCAAAAAGGCTTATTGAGGGGAGAGAGGGCATGGTGATTGACATTATCAAAAAGCTTTCAAAGTTTTCAATAGAAGAAGAATTTTCAGAACTGGACATAAACCCAATAATAATAGGAGAGAATTCCTACTCAATCGTCGACATTAGGATGATAAGGTAAGTGTATGAATGGAATAAACTACATGCTAAGGCCCAAAAGCGTTGCAATAATAGGAGCTTCAAGGGAGCCAGGAAAGGTCGGCCATGTAATCCTGGAGAATTACGTCAATTCAGGATATGAAGGCAGGCTTTTTCCAATTAACCCAAATGCAGACTCTATACTCGGATTGAAGGCATACAAAAGCGTAAAGGATGTTCCTTACAAGGTTGACCTTTCTGTCATAGCAGTGCCTGCAGAGTCGGTTCCGAAGGTGCTCCAAGAATGCGGAGAAAAAGGAGTCAAGGCGTGCGTAATAGTGAGCGGCGGATTTGCAGAAGTTGGAAGAAAAGATCTGCAAGACCAAATCGTTGAAATCTCAAAGAAGTATAACATATCGACCCTAGGCCCGAATTGCCTGGGCGTTATGGACCCAAGGAGCAGAGTCGATACACTTTTTCTTCCTACTTACAAGCTATCAAGGCCATCGATTGGGGGCGTAAGCTTTATTGCGCAAAGCGGAGCTGTGGGAAGTACAATTCTTGACCTCATTGCAGGTGAGGGCTTCGGCCTTTCGAAGTTCTTCTCCTACGGCAATGCTGCCGTTATAGATGAAACCGACCTGCTTGAATTCCTCGCGAAAGACCCTGATACTAAGGTAATCGTGATGTATCTTGAGGGGATAAAGAGAGGAAAGGAGTTCCTTAAAGTGGGTTACAGAACAAGCCTGAAAAAGCCAGTGGTGGTATTGAAAGCCGGAAGAACTGCGCAGGGAATAAAGGCAGCCCATTCGCATACTGCTGCGCTTGCTGGCGACTATGCAGTCCAATACCATGCATTCAGACAGGTAGGATTCTGTGTAGTTGAAGATTTGAAGGACCTCCTTTACCTTGCAAAGGTATTTGAGTCTGAGCCTGAGCCAAAAGGAAACAGGGTCGCAATAGTTACTAATGGAGGCGGGGCAGGAGTGATAACCGCAGACGCTGTAGGTCTTTCAAAATCTCTTTCTCTTGCAGAATTTTCAGATTCAACGAAAGAAAAACTGAGGAAGGTGCTGCCTAACATCGTATCAATCAACAATCCCCTCGACCTTGCTGGAGACGCAGACGAGAAAAGGTATGACCAGGCTCTCAGGATCATCGTAGAGGATAAGAATGTAGACATGATTGCAGTCATAGCTCTATTCCAAACGCCTGGCGCCGATTCGAAACTTGCGGCAAAGCTAGTGAGCATAAAGCAGCAAACCGAGAAGCCCATGATCGTAATAAGCGTGGGCGCAGAGTATAGCGATATGCATAGGATTATCATGGAGAGCTCAGGGCTGCCTGTATATGATTCACCTGCAAAAGCAATAGAGAGCCTGGATGCGCTTTACTCCTATTACTCTTTTGTAAAAAAGAGAAAGTCGCAAAGGGCACAGGCCAAGTAATTATCCTTTCTTTATTCCAATTTGCTCAGAAGCTGCTCTATTATTTTTACTATTTCTTCATGCTCTAGCTTTGAGTTCGAGATCTCGTCAAATATTTTTTTGATATCATCTCTTTTTATGTCTTTTTTCTTTATATTCTCTGCCAATATCGACTCTGCAAGCTCTTTAGCAGATTCAATATTTTTTGCCCTTTCCCTGCTTTTCTCTTTTTCTATGATCTCTTTCCTTGAAAATATGATCGCTTTGTCTTTGAATTCGTTCTTTATATCTTCCAATAGGTAATCGAGCTTAAGGTTTGAAGTTCCAGAGACATCTATGCTTATTATCGGCTTTTCTCTTGAGCTTTCTATAGCCTCAACGATCCTTTTCCTCAGGTATTCTTTTAGGCCTTCGCGATATTCCTCTTTTATGTAGAAGAATTTCCTTGAATCGATGTAATGGTATTCGTAGCTTTTTTCCTTTGTATCATATATGTAGAATCCCTTGCTTTCTTGCTCTTGCTCCTTAAGTTGCGTTATCACTGTGCTTCCAGGTATGAGCAGAGGCTTTCCATGCGCCTTCATTTCGCACCTGTGGTGTATGTGCCCATCTATATACAAGTCAAACCCTTCAGGCAGGTCTTCTATCTTCGCATATTCTGAGGAGTATGGAAGAAGCTCATATAGCGACTGGTGGAACATCAATATGTTTACGTGCCCTTCCAAAGGTTTCGGGCTGACCCTTTTTATCTCTTCCAAAAATCTCTCTTCTGAAACTCCTTTTATTCCATGGACATATACGATTTCATTGTCCTTTCTAATCTCGACTACAGAGTTGCTGGAGTCTATCAAAATGCCAGATACAGAGAGTATGTCTAGAGGATTCTGATCTTTCTCAGATCTTCTTTCATGAGTACCTGAGATTGCTATGATTGGCGCTTCAGTCTTTGCCGGGTTTCCCTTTATTACTTTCGCTTTCGCTTTAAGCTTATTCACATCCAAGCTCATGAATACATTCATGCATTCAACAATAACGTCAGGTGTAGGTATTCTGTAGTCAAATATATCGCCAGGGATAAGAATCGCATCGCACTTCTCTACGGCCATATCAAGCGCTTTCTTGGCTTGTAGACGCGCGTCTTCCCTAAACCTCTCATATCCTATGTGGAGGTCAGAGACAATCCCTATTTTCATCTAATTACCTTGCAGACCCAATGAGATAAATAATCAATTTATTGAAGGCCATCAGCACAGCATGGTTCATCAATCTTTCTCAGTTCAATATTTTATTAGTTGCCTTTTTGCAAGCCCAAATAAGCCTAGAAGTGGGCCCGGAGAGATTTGAACTCTCGACCTACGGCTTATAAGACCGCCGCTCTAACCAGGCTGAGCTACGAGCCCAAGCAATATTAATTATTTGGGAAAATTATTTATATCAACCTCTTTCATCTATGCTTTTGTATTCTAATCCAATCTCTCCTGTGTATTTTTCCAAAGGTCTTATGAGCTTATTGTTTGCGGAATATTCTATGATGTGGGCGCACCATCCTGGAGACCTGCTCATTGCAAAAATAGGGGTAAAGAGCTCAGGGGGTATGTCCATGCTTCTGTACACCGGCCCTGAGAAGAAGTCCACGTTTGGCCATATTCCATGGCTTTTGCCTAATTTGTTTACCATGATCTTTTCTACTTCTAGCGCAATCGCTGCAAGGTTTTTGACTTCTTCATCCCCGCTGTTCAATAGCCCAAGGAGTGTCGACTTTATCACCTTCGCCCTAGGGTCGTATGTCTTGTAGACTCTGTGGCCAAATCCCATGATTTTCTTCTTATCCTTTAAAGCTTCTTCTACGTATTTCTCTGCGTTCTCAGGGCTCTTTATTTCATAAATCATCCTGAGGGCAGCTTCGTCTGCGCCTCCATGCAATGGGCCCTTGAGCGTGGATATTGCAGATACGATTGATGAATAAATGTCTGAGAGCGTAGATGTAGAGACCAATGAAGCGAATGTAGACGCATTAGAGCTGTGCTCCGCGTGCAGGATCATCATTTTGTCAAGCACCTTTGCACTTTCTTTGTTGTACGTTCCGTTCAGCATGTATAGAAAATTTTCTGCATGGTCCAATTCTGATGAAGGCTCAACATACTCCTTTTTCTTCATAGCCCTTCCTATTGCAGCAACAATCGTTGAAATCTTAGATATTATCGATATAGACCTTTCGTAGTCATCATCATAATTCTCATATGCAGATATTGAAGAAAAAGCCGTTCTTAGTGTGCTCATCGCATGCTCCTTTCCTGCTCCTTCAAATATCAATTCTACTGTTTTTTCATTAAGGCCCCTCCTCTTCCTCATCTTTTCTTTGAATCTCTCTAATTCTTCTCTCCTTGGCAAAGAGCCATAAAGAAGAAGGTAGCAGACTTCTTCAAAGTTTGACTTTTCAGCAAGGTCTTCAATGGAATAGCCCCTATAGTATAGTTTCCCCTGAACTCCATCTACAAGGCAAATCTTGCTTTCGTTAAAGTATATGCCTTCCAAACCCAAATGCAATTCTTCCATAAACCTATCGAGCTATAAAATTTTGCGTATGCCGCACCGTCCTTGCCTTGCTTTCTTGCCTCTTAATGACTTTCTCTTTAATCTTTTGAGATTTACAAATGCAAGCCATAAATAACTTCCGCTTTTTCTGCAAAGGCTCACCGCTCGCGCATATGAAAAATCGGCGCGCCTTGATCAACGCATCACTTTTTATTTGACTTGCATCTATATTTTCAAAAAGCTTAAAAATCTTAGTCTTGAATGCGTTTATAGGTGGAATATATGGCAACTAAATCTTCAGAAAAGCAAAGCGGAACGAGCATAGGGGCTTTCCTCCTTGAGATTATAGGAAGCCTTCTCTATCTCTTTGCGTTCTCTACGCTTGGAACCGGAGGATATGCAAACTCTTCTTGGTCTGGGAGTATTGCTGCGCTTTGGGCTCCTCTCTTAGTGGCGCTTGCGCTTGTGAGCTCGATAGGCCTTTTCATAGCGAGCTTTGGCGAGCTAGTCTGGCACAACAGCAAAGAACTAAGAAATGCAGCATATAAGGCGTCGCTCCTAGGAGGATTCTCCCTGTTTGCCCTTACATATCTGGGAGGTGTCAGCGGATTTTCCTTCTTTGTAGTAGTAGTGGGATTCTTCCTATCGATCATAGGAAGCAGAATGGTGATGTAGTTAAGGCTTCTTTTTCATTTTCTTTTTCTATCAAGAAGTTGTCGAACGCATTGTCTATTTCTTCTTTTGCTTTCTCAGCCCCTGAAAATTTCATAAGCCTGCCCCATCTCATCGCTGCATTCCTCTTAGAATAGCTTATTTCGTTGTATATTTCTCTCGCATACCCTTCCGGAAGTTCTGATATGTCGCTTATCTTTTCAGATCTTTTGTCCATAACGTCTATAGAAACGATTTTGTCATCCGCGCCGTCCTGGTCTTCCATCTCTAGCATTCCTATCGGCTTTGCAAGAACAAGGTCTCCTACCCTGTATTTGTTTTTGCTTATTATGAAAATATTTAGCGGATACTCGTCAAAGCCCAATGTATTTATTATGAATCCATAGCATATCTCTTTATGCAAGGCCCTTGCAAAAATCCTTTCTGGCTTTAGCCTCATCTCTTTTTGGTCATATTTGTATTTCAATACACCCCCGGACTCCATCTCTATTAACGCATATACCGAGGAGCTAAAAATTTGCTGCTTCATGCGCTTATTGTACATCAAGTAAATAATTTTTTACTAAAATATAAATTCTTTTCTATTTTGGCCTATTTCAGAAGCGCCATTTAACATTTTACCCAGATTTTCTATTTCTCCTATGCTTATCCTTCCCTCTTTCATAGCGTTTTGCTGCAAGGAAACCACTATTACCCTTTTGTATTCTGACCTTCTTTTAAGCATCTCGCAGATTTCCTTTTCTCCTTTTGCGCCAGTCTCGCACTCTATCGCTACTGCACCGTCTTTCGAATAAGCCACAATGTCTGGGGTTCCAGGTCTGTTAAGTACTTCATACCTTATCCCGTTTCTCTCAAGCTCTTTGCATGATATGCCTATCATCGCTTCATGGAACGGCGAGTTGAAAGGGGAGGTTGTGTAGTAAAGCCTGCCATTTATTATGCATTTCCTTATCATATTTGTTGACAAACCATGGGCTATTCCCCTGTCTATCTCTTCCCAAGAAAACCCTTCTCTTATCAGCTCATCGTTTAGCTCATTCGCCTCTATCCCGTATCTTATGTTGTTGAGAATCCAATATAGCGCATCTTTTTCTATGCTTTCCCTCCTAAACTTTATTACCTTTACTCCTTCATAATTTGTTATCGCTTCCCCCACCCTCAAGCTCCTTATCATTTTCTTTACTTCTATAAATCTGTTCCCTTCATGGCCAGAGGCTATGAGGTTCGCAACATAATCAATCCCTTCAGGCTCCTTTATGAAAAAGGAGAAGGTTAGATATGCGTTTGTCCTTACTTCTTTCACTACTGATTTTGGCGATTGGGCTATGCAGATTAAACCAACGCCGTATTTCCTTCCTTCTGCTGCGATTTTCTCTAGGTATGTGGAATCGAACTTGTGCGCTTCATCTACAACAAGAAGCATGTCTTTTAATACTCCTTTCCTCATAAAATAGTAAAACTGTTTGAATATAGAATCTGCATATATCCTTTGCAATTCATCGCTCCCTATGCATGAAATGTCAAATATCGATCTCTTTCCAACCTCATCTAGCGAGACCTCTTTTGCCGAGCGCCATGTTGAGAGGAGCCTCAAATATATCGACCTCAATACCTTTTCCTTTTCCCTGTCAGCGTGCTTTATGAATGTCTTTACTGTATATATCAAAGAGCTCATTGTCACCTTCCTTCTCTTTTCCATAGAGATCCTGTATGTATACAATATGCATTTAAAAAGCATACCTTTTTGGACATCCCCTAGCCTTAATGCCTTTTCAAATATCGATATTGCTTCTCTTGAGGCCAAATATGCGTCTTCTTCCCCAAAAGCGAAAGGGTTTACTGAGAATACTTTCCCGTTGTATATTTTTGCATCGAGGGACTTTGCAAACCTTGAGTAGTCTCCGCATACATCTATAATCAAAAACCCTTTCTCGCTTTTACAGAGCTCGCACAAAATACTTAAACACAAAGAAGACTTTCCAGTTCCGCTCATCCCTGTTATTAATATGTGGTTATTAACGAGGCTTTTTACGTAAAAGTTCTTGAAGCGCACCCTTTTCATAAACCATTTCATCTTCCTCCTCTTAAATTCCATTTCATATAGAACCTTGCCAAGCTTAATCTTTTCCATATTGATCACCAAAAAATTCAGAAATCAATTTAAATGTTTTAATGCAGAAAATTAAACATGGACAAAATACTACTATTCAAGCTTAAGATGTATTTTGCCATATTCCTTGCATTTTTAATAGGTTCGCTTGCGCTTTTCTACATCTTTAGGCTCTTTGCAGGGGCTTCGTCTGAGCTGGCGATATTCTATATCCTCCTGCTTATCCTCCCTTCTTTGTTCATTCAGTATGCGATTGGTCCATACCTAATAGGAGCCATGTATAGGCTGAAGGAGGTCAAAGAGGGGGATGAGTACGACTGGCTCAAAAGAATCGTGAGCAAAGTGGCTTCTTCAAATGGCGTAAAGGTGCCTAGGATTTACATTGCGAACGTTAACTTTATGAATGCGTTTGCATATGGAAACATATTTTCAGGGCCAAGGGTTGCAATCACGCTGCCTTTCCTTAAAAGGCTTGATAAAGACGAAATAGAGGCGGTTCTTGGGCATGAGATAGGCCACATACGCCATAAAGATGTAGGATTGATTATGGCTCTCGGGATTGTCCCAACCCTTGTCTTTTGGTTCGGCTATTCGATTTCTATGAACATGAGGAGAAATGCCTATTTATTTCTGTTTGGCATACTGATCACATTATTTAGCTTCTTGTATGAACTGTTTGTGATTTATGTAAACAGGCAAAGGGAGGCATATGAGGACATAAATTCTGTAAAGACCACAGGCAAGCCAAACTCATTGATTACCGCGCTTGCAAAAATAGAGCTTGAAAACCAGCCTGCATTTGCAAATAGGCAGAGCTACTTTTCAAATGTCTCAAGCATGCTTATGTTTTCCCCAGTTAGAAAAAAGACATATTTTAAGAGCGTAGAAGATGTTGTGGCTTATTGGAGAAGCTACAAGGTAAGGCTAGTAGACGAAATATTCAGCGACCATCCGCATCCTGCGAATAGGCTGAAGCTCATAGAAAGCGCAGCAGGCATTTCTTAGAATACTCTTGCTCCTGGCTTTACCTTTCTCATAGGGATAAGTATTGATATCTCCTTTTCATCTTCGGCTGCAAGCACCATTCCCTGCGACTCTACCCCTGCCACATTCTTTGGCTCTATGTTGAAGAGGAATGCAGCCTCTATTCCTATAAGCTCCTCCTTTTTGTACCTGTCTTTTATCCCTGCAGCTATCGTCCTTTTCCCTTCCTCTCCAAAGTCAACGAGAAGCTTGTAAATTGGCTTTCTTGCGCCTTCTACTTCTTCCACATCCTCTATTCTTCCTATCCTTATATCTATTTTTTCAAAGTCGCTTTTAGATATCAAAACACCACCTATAGGTTATTTCTCGCATAATGATAAATGTATTGTTGTGCATATCCTGCAAATTCCTTCCATGCGGCCTTTGCATATTCGTGCATTTCCCTGGTTTTCCTTATCCCATAATACCTCTCCATTGCTCTTGACATCCAAGTGTCTATCGGGAATGCCTCTAATTTTCCGAATCCCGTCAACGCAATGCAATCTGCCACTTTTTCCCCTATGCCCTTTATCTCCATCAGTTCGCTCTTTATCGTTTCATAGCTTTGGCGTTCAAATCCCTTGTAGTAATTTTCCTCAAACCATTTAGCTACATTCAGCAAATATTTGCTCCTGAACCCTAAGCCGATGTCTTTGAGTTCCATCTCCCTCAACCTCAATATGCTTTCGTAGCCAGGAAGCGTCCTAATGCTTCCTTCAATCCCCTCTACTTCTTCGCCAAACCTTAATCTGAGCCTTTTCGCAATAAGAGAGATCCTTTTTACATTGTTAAACTGCGAAATGGTGAAAAGCATCGCAGCAATCCAAGGATCATTGAGCGTGACCCTTAAACCCCTATACTTTCTTATCGCATCATTAATTACTTTGTCTGTAGATATCTTCCTGTATATTTCTTTTATGTTGTCTCTAATCCTAAAGGTGGTCTTTACAAATTCGCTGCCTTTCTTGGAGTTTGAGTCAAAGAGTATTCCCCCTTTCGCCTGCCTTACTCTCACTTCCCCTCCGTAAAAAGGTATATCTAGCGTTCCACTTGAATAGGAGGCATAGAATGTAATGGGCTGAGCGCTAAGAAACGTTTCCTTTACGTTTATCTCGCATTTCAGGAATTCCATCCAACTACCTATACTAATTATATTTTCTGCTATTTAATTATTTAGAAGCAAAAGAGCAACAGTGTTTGCTCATTTTTTCATACTTTCAGCTCATTTTTGTCTAATCATTAAGAAAGATTTAAATTTTATAAAAGAGAAAAAATTAATGGGAAGGACATCATGGAAATGAAAAATAACATGGGTAATCTTGATGAGAAGGAGCTAAAGCTTTTCCTTAGGCTTGAGTGGTACATTAAAAACAACAAAATTCTCAATCCAAAGCATATTATGTATGCAGAGGCAATCATTAATTGGCTTACCAATAAGGACAAAGAGGCAGAATTGAGCCTTGAATGCCCTTCAGAAGAAATTACTGTAAGCCCTGAGCTCATACGTATTTGTAAAGAGAATGACGACATCAATAAGGCTTTTGAAAGCTATGACGCGCTTAAAGAAGAATTGACTTCTCTCTTCAAAGTAAAGTATAGGGCAAATGTGATAAATCCTGGACACAAAGTGACTTTGATAGAAATTAAAAGAGAGAATGGCAAAGAGGTTGGGGCGTATGTGGTATATATGTACCACTTCTCCCAGGACACCTTTTTGAACCCAGTCGAAGAATACGAGTGCATAGGCGCTTACCTAGAGAAAGGAGAAAAGGGCTATGAAGTGAAAAAGATTATCTCAAGAGCGCATTGGGTGCCCTACTCTATAGATGCAAATCTCGTTGAAAAAGAAAATGGAGAATTTCTAATAACGTCCCCTCCTGACGCTATTTTTAAAGGCATGTTATTTGCAGCAATGGGCCACGCGATAGTGCCAGTAGTGGCAGA
>JAVZOJ010000005.1:0-20288 GCA_038882355.1 Candidatus Micrarchaeaceae archaeon
GATACCTGTTGTTTCATCAGGCGGGGTTTATAAAGGCCTTGATGCAGCAAAGGCATTGTCTTTAGGGGCAGACCTTGCTGCGCTTGCTAGGCCTTTGCTCAAATGCGCAGTAGAGAGCGCAGAGAAGGTTGTCGAATACCTGCGCAGATATTCTCTGGAGATAAAGGCTACAATGTATGGAGTCGGGGCAAAGAATGTAAAAGAGCTAAGAAAAGCAAAGAAGGTAATATTGTCGCCTCTTAGGGAATGGGCGGAAGAATAATGCCAAACAACAATGCGTCTTCCCGCCGTTAGGCAGTATTCCGCATCGAAAGCAGGCTTAGCTTCCGAGTTCGGAATGGGTTCGGGCGTTTCCCTGCTTCTATGGTCGTTTGGCAATAATTATTTCTCAAAAAAAGCTTAAAATCTTTGTCTTTTTCCAAATAGAAATATATTTTTCTTTCACATTTTATTTAGCGTGCTTTTTATGCTTCCAAGCATCATATACTTGCTTTCTGTACTTGTACTGGTATTTGTATTCTCCATGTTTGACCTTTTCAACAGAAGGAATATACCAGACGTCGTTGTATACGCATTCCTTGCGTATTCCATATTCCTGCTTTTTACTTATCCAAAAAGCAGTATAGAAATAGGCCTTATAGCAGGGCTTATAATAGGTTCTATCGGCTATCTCCTTTATAAAATTGGGTTCATTGGCGCGGGAGACTTTTTCGAGCTTATGGAGATAAACTTTATGATTCCAATATTGGACTTTTCCATTTCAGGCGTTTATCAGCTGGGCATGCCTTTCATAATCTCAGTATTTATATTGACTGGATATGCCTCCTTCATTGGCGTGCCAATATATTATGTTGGCATAAAAAGAAGGATAAAGAAGGTAAGTAAGGAGAGCGCCATCACTGCTTTTGCCATGATATTTGCATACGCAGCCATATATCTTCTCTTGTTATACAGGGCAAAGTTTAGCCTTGTGTCTTTCTTTGTCATAGCTTTTCTTGCAATACCCTCTTTTGTAATGATTCTTTTCAAAGACACAATAGCGGAGAATATGTCAGAGAGGGTGAGTACAAAAGAATTGGAGGATGGAGATATTGTTGCAATGGACCTTATTAGCAGGGAAGAAATTAATCATATAAGGTCCATTTACCCAGGTTTTGGAAGGCTTGTAACAAAAAAGTCGATAGAGATGCTCAAAGATTATGAAGGAACTCTTCCTGTTTATAAGCACGCCGTGCCTTTCTCTTTTTTCATTATGATAGGAACTATTGCGGCCATATTGATTGGGAATCCATTCCTTCTTTTCTACTAGCGGCGCTTGTGTGACTTTTGGGCTTTTCAATGTGCGCCTTATGATAACATGTAGTTTATTGAGTTCGTCTTGAAGTAAAGTTTATTGCCGTAAGGCGAATTCAACCTATATGCCAAGCAGCGCATTATAGCGACGTAAAAGCACTAATCGCAACGACGTGCGTTCTACAAATCTTCTAATCCTAACGCGATTATGGAAAGAGGCAGTCTGTGCTTTTTCGATGGCCATATTGGTCTCGCAAAGACGGGCTTACAGGTGTAAAAATCATGGCGCACGTGTTGCATGTCTCGTGCATATTTGACCCTGTAATAAAAATTGATGAGCGAGTAAATATATGCAAAAGGCTAATTAGCTTTCTATGACACAAAATTCAACAATGCAATTCTCCCCTGGGCATAGATTTATAAATGATAACAAACATATGCTTAATAAATGCCTTTCAGGCATAAGTGAAGTGAATGCAACAAAGCGACGAAAATCCCAACTTTTCTGGTGCAAAAAGGCCAAAAAGGAGCTATTTTTTGCCTAAACCTGTGAAAGTTGGGGATAAGATTGAACTGAAGATAGAAGCACAAGGATCCAAGGGAGACGGGCTCGGAAAGAAAGACGGCTTTGTAATCTTCGTTGAAGGTGCAAAGGTAGGAGAAACAGTAACGGTAGAGATAACGAAGGTAAGCGCACACTCTGCTTCAGCAAGAGTCGTGGGCCACGAGAGCGGTGCGCAATAATTATTTTCTGTCTTTTTACTTTTTTTGTATTTTTTAAATCATTCGCTGGGGGTGGGAATCGAACCCACGGAGGCTATTTCTAGCCAAACAGCTTAGCAGGCTGCCGCCCTTTAGTGCAGCGTACCACTAGGCGACCCCAGCATAATCTCAATGCAAACTGCTTCAAAGCGTGAGCTCAACTGCCTGCGTTGCATTTTTCCTCCCTGGCTCTCTCATATGCGATTGCATGAAATGCCTATTTAGTGCCATCTCCTGATATATCTCCTCCCATGCTTTTATTCTTTTTTATCTGTCTGTCTGCGCCTTTTCCGCACCGTCCTTTTCTTGCCTGCGTGGAACTTCAAGCGGCAGAAGCAGGCTTCGCACAAGGAAACATAGCAGGAGCTCATGCGCTTCTGCTCAGCTCTGTATCTCCGAAGCATGCCCTTTTGTGCGCAAAGCTATGCACTTAGGGTTGCTCCTTCCGGCCTCGCCCGGTTCATGCATAAAGCCATCACCGGAGGCAGAGCCTCATCGTTTCCACGCACGTTCCTACCACGCTTCCTGCACTCTGCCTGCATAAAGCCTGCCATATAGGGGATTTGCAGTATGGGAAACCCCTAGCTTCCCGCCTTTCTGCCGCAATTTTATATTAACACAAAAACTAATATATGTCATTTATCCCTGCTTAGCAAAATGCAAAGCTTAAATATTCGAATTTTCTATAAATATTCTGATATGCATGACAGAGTCGATAGAGTTGATCGTTGCAGATGCTTTATTGTCTGATAATAGCAAAGGCGTAGCGAGGATAGATTCTAAATCCAGGAAGCTCCTTGATGTTCTGCCAGGAGATATCATAGAGATAAAAGGGAAGATTAAGTCTACCCCTGCAGTAGTATGGCAGGCGCATCCGAGCGACGAAGGCCTTGGGTTTATAAGAATAGACGGCTGGACTAGGCAGAACATAGGGGTTGGAATCGGAGACAAAGTCTTCGTTTCTAAAGCAGATGCAAAGCCTGCGTTAAAGGTTGTATTGGCGCCTCCTCCAAACCAAAGGGCGCCTGTTTCTCAAGACTTTGCAATTATCGCAAAAAGGAAGCTTGATGGAAGGGCAGTCTCAAAAGGAGACTCAATCCCAATACCGATGGTGGGGCTGATGTTTAGCTTCATTGTAGTCCAAGTAATGCCGCACGGTATTGTTGTGGTCAACAAAGACACAAACATCGTTGTCAGAGAAGAGCCTGTGTCAGAATCAGTAGTAAAGGTCGGAGATGTGCATTATGAAGATATAGGAGGCCTTGAGGATGCAAAGCAAAAGATAAGGGAGATGGTTGAGCTCCCAATAAGGTACCCTGAATTGTTCGAAAGGCTTGGTATAGAGCCTCCAAAAGGCGTTCTTTTGTATGGCCCGCCAGGAACAGGGAAGACCATGCTTGCAAAGGCAGTGGCAAATGAAAGCGATGCGCACTTTATCTCCATATCTGGTCCCGAGCTCGTGAGCAAGTTTGTAGGAGAGAGCGAAGAGAGGCTCAGAGCGATATTCAAGGAAGCAAACGAAAAGGCGCCTGCAATAATATTTATGGATGAGATAGACGCAATAGCGCCGAGAAGGGAAGAAGCAACAAACGAAGTGGAGAGGCGCATGGTCTCACAGCTCCTTACCCTTCTTGACGGCATGCCTGCGAGAGGCCAAGTTATTGTGCTTGCTGCAACAAACAGGCCAGAGGCAATAGACCCTGCACTGAGAAGGCCAGGAAGGTTTGATAGGGAAATAGAGATAGGAGTTCCAAATACGAGAGCAAGGAAAGAAATACTCCAGATACATACAAGAAACATGCCTCTTGCAAAGGATGTTGACATCGATGAACTTGCAAACATTACGCATGGATACACTGGCGCAGACCTTGCTGCACTTGTAAGGGAGGCCGCAATGTCTACGTTGAGAAGGATTCTGCCTGATTTGCTGAATAAGCAAGTCATACCGAGCGAGGTTCTCTTAAACCTCACTGTTACAAGAGAAGATTTCATGAATGCATTCAAGTCGATACAGCCAAGCGCGTTGAGGGAGGTGTTTGTAGAAAGGCCTAACGTGCACTGGTCAGATATCGGAGACCTTGAGAGCGTCAAGCAGGAGCTGAAAGAGGCCGTTGAATTGCCTTTGAAGGAACCTGAGAAATTTGAAAGAGTCGGAATAAGGCCTGTGAAAGGAATACTTCTCGTCGGATCTCCAGGAACAGGGAAGACCATGCTTGCAAAGGCAGTGGCAACTGAAAGGGAGGCAAACTTCATATCTATAAAGGGTCCTGAAATTCTTAGCAAGTATGTAGGAGAAAGTGAGAAGACGCTGAGAGAAATATTCAGGAAGGCAAAGATGGCATCGCCTTGCATAATATTCATTGACGAAATAGACGCAATAGCACATGTGAGAGGGGACGAATACGATACCAGAGTTGTCGAGAGAATTGTAGACACGCTTCTTACCGAGATGGACGGCTTGTCAGACCTCAAAGGCGTTGTTGTGCTTGCTGCAACAAACAGGCCAGACATTATAGATCCTGCGCTTCTTAGGCCAGGCAGGTTCGACAAAGTAGTGCACATACCTATGCCTGATTTCCTTTCAAGGCTAGAGATATTCAAGGTCCATACAAAGAGAATGCCCCTTGACAAGGACGTATCTCTGGAAGAGCTGGCAGAGAAGACAGAGAATTATACTGGAGCAGAAATAGAGAATCTTGTAAGGGAAGCAGGCATGAACGCGATTAGGAACGGAAGAAGCATAGTAAACAAGGCAGACTTTCTCAAAGCGCTTGAAGAGGTGAGGCCTGCAGTGCCTAAGGAGATAGCTGAAAGGATCAAGAGGTTTAAAGAAGAGCCAGGAAGCATGTATAGATGATTGGTGGTTTTTTGAAAATTGTGTTTTCTGATAGAAAGTCAGGCAAGACTGCCCAAAGGGAGGTTCCGAAAGAGAGCGAAACTGCACTAATAGGAAAGAAAATAGGAGAAGTAATCGATGGCTCCATCGTGGGCCTAAGCGGGCTAAAGCTAAAGATTACAGGGCTTAGCGACAATTCAGGATTTCCCTCTATCCCAGGAATAGAAGGTGGAAGGAAAGTAAAGGTTTTGTTGAGGAAGAAAAAAGGGCTAAGAAAAAGGAGCATAGTAAGAGGAAATACAATAACAAATACGACGTCACAAATTAACACAACTATAGAAAGCTCTGAGATTGCAGATCTTGAAAGCTTATTCAAGAAGAAAGATGAGAATGAGAAACCAAAGTGAACTCAACATTGGCACCCTTGGCCATGTGGACCATGGCAAGACCACTCTTACCTTTGCAATAACCCACATATGGACAGACGTGCATAGCGAAAGCAAGAAAAGAAGCATGTCTATAAAGCTTGGATATGCTGATGCTGTAATAAGGAAATGCGGAGACGGAGAGTTTCCATATACCACCAAAGAAGATTGCGGCGAAGGCAAAAAGGGGGAAGAGGTGAGAAGGATTTCCTTGCTGGATTCTCCAGGCCATGAAATGCTTATGGCCACTGCCATTGCCGCTTCAAACATCATAGATTGCGCCCTTTTTGTAATAGCGGCAAATGAGCCGTGCCCTATGCCTCAGACAAAAGAGCATCTGATGGTCATAAATGCAATTGGGGTAAAGAAAGCAATAGTTGTGCAGACAAAGATAGACCTGGTTGGAAAAGAAAAAGCAAAAGAGCATTATGGGCAGATAAAAAGCTTTCTGAAAGGAAGCCTGATAGAGGAAGCCCCCATAATTCCTGTTCTTCCAAACAAAGAGATAAATATTGATGCCCTTCTCGAAGAAATAATGAAAATTCCTGTTCCTGAAAGAGATGTTGGCTCAGATCCATTCATGTATATAGCAAGGTCTTTTGATGTAAACAGGCCTGGGACGAAAATAGAAGAGCTAAAAGGAGGAGTCATAGGAGGGTCTATTGTAAAAGGAAAGTTCAGAGTCGGGGATGAGATTGAGATAAGGCCTGGGATAGAAAAGAAGGAAGGAGGAAGCGTCAAATACGAGCCGATTGTAACGAAGATAGAAAGCATGCATGCAGGAGATACTGAATTAAAAGAGGCAATACCTGGAGGGCTCATCGCAATAGGCACCGGGCTAGACCCTTATTTGACGAAAGCAGATGGACTTGTTGGCCAAGTCGCAGGCCTTGTAGGCAAGCTACCTGAACAGAAGAACAAGATAGAGATCTCATACAGCTCTTTGAAAAGGAGCGACATACCTGAGCAGCCATTCAAAAAGGATGAGCCTATAGTAATAGGTGTCGGCACAGCTTCGGTTCTTGGGTACGTGCGCGCGTACAAGCAGAAAATCCTAGAGGTAGAGTGCAAAAGGCCTATCTGCGCCTATGAAAATACAAAAGTCTCTATAATGAGAAACATATCCCAAAGATGGAAGCTTTATGGGTATGGAACGATAAACTGACTACTTCTTGTAGCTGTATGAAAGCACTTCGCATATTTCTTTTGCTTTCTTTATTCCTATTTTGTCCACCTCCATGATTTCCTCTGCGGTTGCATTTACTATATTCTTTATGCTTCCAAACCTTTCTATAAGCCTTTTTGCAAGCTTTGGCCCTATTCCCGGGAGGGAGCTCACTACGAAAAGCTGCCATTCCTCCTTTGTAAACGCCCTCTTTGTCCCCCTAATTCTTGGCAATATCTCCTCTTTCTGTTCCCTTTCTGCAAGCTTGAATATCACTGATGCAGTGTCTTCATAGTCTGTTGTTTGTATCACTTGAATTCCATAGTCGAGGAATATGCTGAGTATCGCACCTTTTATTACGTTTTCTTTTAATGAAAACTCGTTGCCTTCAATAATCAAGATCGGCCTCTCATAATCCTGGCTTAAGTTGTGAAGCTGTTCAAAAAGCCTGTTGCTCATTATCCCATTTTCGAAGTCTCTAGACGTCTTTCTCTCTATGCAGACCCTTTCTGATATTATATAGTCACCAACAGGCAGCGCCGCAAAAGAAATCTCTAGCCCTAGTTTATCCAAATATTCAATGAGTTCCAGGTTTTTCTCCCTTGTATCTACTATAATTCTAACTCTTGCGTCTTTCATCTAATCGCCTCGCAAGTAAATCCGTATCGAAAACGGAACTGAATATAAATATATGTTTTGTTGTGTTGAAAAGCTTTTTTGAGTTCTCCAATAAAATTTCATAATGCCTCGGCTTTTTAACAAACAAGGCAGTGAAAGCATGATCGCAACAATTGACGAATCTCTGCACAATTCTGCAGTTCAATGGCATCAACCAATAGAAATCTGCTTCTGGAAAGCAGCTTCTTCCTGTATGCCTTTTAACTTTTAATGAATAAATACTTTTATGGCTCTGAGAAGAAGCAAGAAAAAAAGGCCAAGAAGGGAAGAGTTTACGCTGAAAGAAAAGATAAAGGTAGGAGGAATAGATGAAAGAAGCGCATATTACCTAAGCAGCATGTTTAGGACAGGCATTTTGGAAAGAGTTGAATATTTGATAGCTACGGGGAAGGAGGCAGATGTTTACTTTGCGTATGGAGGGCCAAAGGTAAACCACTCCTTAGTAGCATTGAAGATATTCAGGATAGAGAACACTTCCTTTTTAAACAGGCAAGAATACATAATGGGAGACCCGAGATTTGAAGCAACAAAGAGAAATATTGCCGGAATCGTTATAACGTGGTGCAAGAAAGAATATGGAAACCTTAAGCTTGCAAAAGAAAGCGGAGCATTTGTACCAATGCCTTTCGGAATGAAGGGAAATGTACTTGCAATGGAACTTATAGAAAACAACAATGTGCCTGCGCCTTTGCTAAAAGAAACGAATTTGGAAAACCCGCAAAATACTTTTTGGAAGATTGTTGAGAGCGTAAAAAAGATGTATGCAAAAGGGCTTGCGCATTCTGATTTGAGCGAGTATAATATATTGATGAAAGGCGAAGATCCGTACCTTATAGATATGGGACAAGCAGTGGTCAAAGAGCATCCAAAATTCGAAGAATTTTTTGAGAGGGATTTGAGGAACATTTCTTCTTACTTTAAGAAATACTATAAACTTGATATCAATGAAGAAGAAATCATAAAAAGCATCAGGTCAAACGCGTAACGGCCTATTCAGGTACTTTATATCCGTTCTCTAATAGTTTTTCTTTGTCTCCAAGGCTATATCTCCAGATAATGTCTCCCCTTTCATCGCTCTGAACAACCCAGGGTTTTACTAATACTATGTCGCCCTCCTTTATCCAGAAAGACCTCTTTAGCTTCCCAGGTATGGTACACTTCCTTTCTTTGTCATCAGAGCAGAGAACGAGGAAATTCGTTGCTCCAAGAGATTTGGTAACCACACCTACAACATCTCCTTTTCCTGGCATCACGAACTTATGCTCTTCAATTACTTTTGACTTCTTCTCTTTCAAAAAATCATAACCCCTTTATTGTATACCTTGCACCACACGCTTCGCATAAAAGCGTAATGTATCCTCTTTCAGTTTCTATCTCTTTTGTGTCTGGCTTATGGCACTCCTTGCAGATTACATATAACTCAAAAAACTTCTTTATTTTCTCATTTACTGTCTGCTGCGCTATTTTCGCGTTTATTATTAGCGATTGCCTGTCACTGTTTACTGGAGCAGCAAATTCTTTTGTGAGAAACTTTGCTATTTCTTCCATGCTTCTTCTTGCAATGTCTGCTATATGGTAGGCATTCTTTATTATTGTTTTGTTTCCTTGCTGCAAGCAGTCAGCCGATGGAATTTCAAAGTCATAATGCTGATTATAAGTAGACGGAAGTTTGCTAAACGCCCTTTCTAATAGCTCATTATAGTCCATATTTAATCATTGTTTTTATGGAATTGCCCAGACCTTGCGGTTGCCATTGCTGCAGCTTGCTTATCGCCCAATGGACATGCTGTATATGAGGGCTTTAACCAACCGCATGCAATGCATGCCCATTTGCGCTTTGCATGTCCTGCAGCAAAGCTATCCTAAATGTTATTTGCAACAGCAAACTATAAAATGCCTTGCTCCCAGCTTCTATAAACTGACAACTCCGCCTTTTAAAATTGAAAAAAGCGGTTTTTCTTACCAAAAGATATAAATATGAGAAAAATCTTAGTAATAAGTGGTGTGGGAGATGGGATTGTTTGGTAGGAAGCCAGATTATAAAGAAGTAAGCAAAATAGTGGGAAAGATGAGGGAATTGGCAGAACAGAACGCTTCTAAGGCCATAGAGCTTCATAGATTTGGAAACAGAGAAGAAGCGAAAGAATTCTTCTTGGATGCAATAGAAAAATACATCAAAGCCTCTGAAATCATCAAAGATTTGGTCAAATACTTGGATGACAAAGAAATAGTGAAAAGCATAGCGATTCTAAGGATACAGCTTTTGTCTAGGGCATACAAGCTCATTTGGTATGTATCTCAGGATGAAAGGGTTGCTAAAGAAAAAGAGATGGTAAGTGAAGAACTCAATGACGCATATGCTTCATACGCCTCTTTAAATGGGCTGTATGTGGGATATTAAATAATTTGCTGATCCTGATGCAAAGGATATGATTGGTTTCGGGAAAATTCCAAGGAATATTGCAATAAGTGTGCATGATAATGCTATAGATGCAGAGATTGCATATCCCTTTTCAAATCTAAAGCTCTTGTATTCTGCTTTGGAAGAGAAAGATGCTATTATTGGCTTGGCGTAATAGTATATCGATATTATAGAGTTTATTATTCCAAGAACGGCCAAGTATGATACGCCTGAATTTATTGCCGAAAGAAATATCAAAAACTTCCCTATGAAACCTATCGTGAAAGGAATCCCCACCAAGGAGAGCATCATTATCGATAATGATACTGCCATTACCGGGCTTTCCTGATGAAGCCCAATGAGGTCATCTACGTTTACTCTTTCTTTGCTCTCTAAAAACGAGAGAACCGCAAGGATCCCTGCAAACAAAATTATGTGCGCAAATATTTGCACAAGGCTGGAAGCTATTCCCTGCTGCGAAAAAGCCGCGATTCCTATGGCAATATATCCTGCCTGAGAGATGGAAGAGTATGCCATAAGCCTCTTCATATTTTTCTGCCTTAGCGCGGAAAGATTGCCGTAAAACATCGTCAATATTGATAAGATTATTATTAACTCCCTGTAATCCATTAAATAAAAGAACAGCAAAGAGGTTAATTGTATCAGCACCAACAAGCCTATTTTCTTATTTGCGCTTCCGAAGAGAGCTGTGGCGCTTCCTTTAACCCCTTCGTATATGTCTGGGATTAATATATTGAAAGGGAATAAAGAAGCTTCAAAGCTCAGGGCTATTGCAAACAGCAGAGCTGCAATATATATGAGTGGGCTTTTAGCGATTCCAAAAGATACGTTCCCTGTAAGCATGAAAAACATAGTGGCCCCGAACGCAAATACTGCTATTGAAACCGATGCTCCAACAAAAAACTTGATTGAGGCTTCTGCTTTTTTTGAATAAAGAAGGGCTATTACGATACCTGGAACTGTTGCCAGTTCCAAGGCGAGCAACGTATTTATTATGTTTGTAGATGATGCCAAGAAAAACACTCCTACAAAAGAGAATGATGCGAGCAATACATAGTCTTCATACCTTTCCTCAAGAGCTATCGCTATTAGGTCGCATAAGAATATTGCTATTCCTACTGAGAATATAAAGAATGAAGAGAAAGAATTTGCCGATACAGAAAAGGCAGAAGCAAGGACGAGAAACAAGATGGAGGCGTATGAAAAGAATCTTTTTAATTTTGATGCAAGCGCGAAGGCCACCATAAGCGCGATTAGAAAATACTCCAGCATGCTAAGACCTAATACATATCATTTCGATGCAAATCAATTTAAGTTTAGAGATGTATTTGAATAAAGCAAATTTTGAGAGCGCAGAATCACCGATTACTTGACATAATAAAGTATGAAGAGCAGAATAAATGCAATAGAGAACAAAATAAGATATGCGTTTATTTGCCCGAAAGTAACCCTTCTCACATACTCCCCCAGCTTTGAAGTAAGTATTGCAACGTTATCCAACGCGTCGCTCAGCGCATAATCAAACATGCCGAAGGCAGCTGAGAGCTCATAAACTGCCTTTGCAAGCAAGGAGTAAGCGCCCATAGAGATCCTAGTAATGAAAGAACTTTCTTCTATGTCTTCTTTGCTTCTCTTTGCCAGATATATGCCAAAGACTGCCCCTAAAAATGGCACAATTAAAGATGTCGCAAGGTTTTTGTTTAGTCCTATTTTTGGTAATTGGCTTAAAGGAGGTAGGTAAAAGGGCGCAAATGAGGCAAGGAGGCACATCAAAGCAAGGAGCGGCATAGAATATATTGTACTCTTGGGAAGAATCCTATATCTCGGGTCGTATGGGCCCCTATTTGGGAAGTAAAACCATCTAAATGCTAGTGCTGCAGTAAACAGCGAAATGGTAAGCAAAAAAAGGTTTACAAGAAGCCCAGGAATAAACGAGTAATAGTAATTAGACAAAAATCCGTCAAAAGGGAATATGCCTGCCATTGAGAAAACACCTATTAATGCGTATGCGAAAAGTTGTCTTGAGCTCCTTATGCTCCTTACTTTTCTTAGGTCTTCTTCTCCGATAGCCTTCATAACATTTCCAGAAGAAAAGAAGTTGAGCGATTTATAGAATGCTTGCGCAAGAAATAGATAAAAAGCGGCAGAGATGGCTCCAAGAGAAGTAGCAATTGAAATCAACGAGAGCTCTTGTATGGTAGAGTATGCAAGAACTCTCTTTATGTGAAATTCTCTTATTGCGTTGTATGTTGCAATAACTGCTGTTATTACAGAGAAAATGAGGAGCAAGGAAATAACGTGCGAATTATATAAAAGGGGATAAAGAATTATTGCGAGGAATACTCCTGCCTTTACCATTGTTGAAGAATGTAGGTATGCAGATACTGGAGTTGGGCCTTCCATAGCTTCAGCAAGCCATTCATAGAATGGAAACTGCGCAGATTTTGTTATTACTGCCAATATTATGAGAATGGCAATAATGGTAGAGTAGCTCCCTGTTATTGTGTTGATGTATGATATGCTCGTCGTGGAAAATTTCGCTATTGATATCGCTATGGCCGCAAGAAGTGCGAAATCGCCGATAAGTACAAAGTTAAAAGAAAGCCTCGACGCAGCGTTCGATCTCTTATTTCTGTAAAATCCTATAAGCAGGAAGCTTGTCACGCTCATCAATTCCCAGCCTATAAAGATTCCTATCAGCGTGCCTGATATGGAGAAGAGCAGCATAGATGCTTCAAACAGGAGAAGCTCTACAAAATACCTTTTCTTTTGGCTTTTTTCTTCTATAAATCCAAGGGAGAAGAAAGAGGTGAGAGTCCCTATGAAAAGGACAAGAAACGCAAGTATTGAATGCATAAAGGAGAAGTCGAGAACTATGTTTAAGGGCAGAAATCCTGAGAATATGGAAGAGGGATATAGCTCTTCTTTGAAAAGAAGAAAGATTATGAGAGAAGCAATAGATCCTATTACTGCTGCTTCGCCCTCATATTTTCTTGATATGCACAAGTAAACCAATGCCGCAAGGATCGGAATAAAGATTACAAACCCACTTACCATTTTAATTCACTTGCCTTGCTTACATCAAACCCTATTCCTTTTTCTTTCAGATTCACGTAAAACGCAATAAGTATTATTGCTTCCGTTGCCGCTATGGCCCATATTGCTATAAGAAGGACCAGCCATGAAGAGTTTGGCGAAGGAAAGTATGAGGCTGAACCGACAAGCAGCACTGTGGCAGCTGCGAGCATCATCTCTATGCCTATTATTATTGCTATAAGATTCCTTTCTACTGCTACGCCTGCCAAAGAAAACGAGAATATTGCAATTGCGATAGCCAAATACCATATCATGCAATCTGCTTCCTATACTTGGCAATTATGAGGACCGTTGAGACTGAAGCCATAAACAATAGAAATGAAGAGAGATATAGGGCAAGTGGAAAAGACAGAGCCCCGCTTGCTTCTTGTGAAAAGCTATGGCTATATGGCGTGCCTTCATTCATGCTGTAAAAAGGGATGTAAAGGACCGCAAATATTATTATTCCAAGGATGATTGATACTGGCCTTATACTTTTCTTCTCCTCTTCTGAAGCTACTGCCACTATAAAGTAGGTGGCGAGGCCTCCTACAAGTATAAGAATTTGAAGAAGAGCTATTGCGGTGTTATTTAGGTACAAAAAGAGAAATGCTGTCATTGTAAAAACAAAAGCCATCATTATTGCAGAATATAGCACCTTCTTTTGAAAAAACGCAGCTATAGAAAATATTGAGGAAAGGGCAAAGAGAATAAAGAAAATATAGTTCATCTAATCGCCTTGCAAGACTTGGAGTTTATTCTTGGCATTGGCTTCCATGCTAAACGCATCTGGGTTTTGCCTCTGATAGCAAAGCCGTTGCAAACAGCCTCTTTATGTCCTATGAAACTATGGCCGAAGTTGATATGCAACATGCTAATCAACTGAACATCCTGCCTGTTGTGAGGTATAGTTTACTTAATCAAGCTCTTCAGGCCTTTTTATTAGTTCTCTTTTGTCGTAGACTTCGTACTCTGCATAACTTTTTGTGAGCGTCAAGCACTTTGGCGGGCATACTTCTTCGCAAAGCCCGCAAAAGAGGCACCTTTCTATCCCTATTTGAGGCATCTTCTTCATTCCTTTTGGAGTTGGCGTATCTACCATTGTTATTGTCTTGTTTGGGCATATTCTTTCGCATGCAGCGCAGCTGATGCATGTATCTATGTCTAGTTTTAGCATTCCCCTATAACTGTCAGGAAGGAACTCTTTCTCATCAGGATACTGGACTGTAAATCTTTTCTTTAATGCCTCCTTTGCCGCTTCAACTATAGAAATTATTTCTCCAATCATGCAATCATATATATCAATACCAAATTTATTAATGATAGCGGAAGCAGCACAGTCCAACCGAATCTGAGTATCCTGTCTATTCTCATCCTATACATCATTCCTCTTATGAGTATTAATAGGAGCGATATTATTGCGACTTTTATGTAGAGCCATATCGGGATAGGAAACAATGGGCCGTTCCATCCTCCAAAGAATAAAAGGGCGATAAGCAAGCTGCCGAGAAAAGCGCGCGTGTAATCTAGGAAAAGCGCAATCGAGTAATAAGGCGCGCCCACATCTGTTAGCCAGCCTGCAATGAGCTCAGAATCTGCCTCTCTAAGGTCAAATGGCGGCCTTTCCATTTCTGCCAAGATTGCTATAAAGAATACAATGAAGCCTAAGGGCATGATCAAGGCAAAGTAGTGGCCCTTTTGCATGTTTACTATAGAGATGAGAGATGCAGATCCAGCTAGCCTTATTATCGAAAGGAGCACTATAAGCAATGGCAATTCATAAGCAAGCAGTATGAGCACAGACCTTTGCGCACTTATATCTGCAAATTTATTTCCTGTTGAGAAACCAGAAAGAAATATGAGAAGTGGCATAAATCCAATAATTGTCATAATGAGAAGAAGCGTATATTGGGAAGAAAAAACAAAGAGATTTGGAATTAACGGCAGCACAAAGACAATGAATAGAGTAAGGGAGAATAAGAGCACGATCGAAGAATACAGAATGAGCCCGTGCGTATTTCGCGTCTTAATGTTTTCTTTCGCCAGCAACTTTACTATGTCTGCAATATTTTGCCATATTCCATACTTCCCCACATAGTTAGGCCCATGTCTGCTCTGGACTTTTCCTAAAAGCTTCCTCTCAATCCAACCATAAATATAGTCAAAGACAATCACTACTAGCGCAGCTATAACTGCATAGGCAAATGCGTTTAAGTATATGTTATTTGTCAACATCTGCAACCACTGGATCTAAGCTTCCAAGTATTGCGAAAAGATCTGCAAATCTATGGCCTTTTGCTATTTTCTCTATTGCATGAAGGTTAGCGTATGAAGCGTTTCTCATATAAAGCCTATAAGGCCTTTGCTGGTCTGCAATCATATACATCATGCACTCGCCCCTTGGCGTTTCCCTGCTCACCTTGACTTCTTTATTCTTTGCGTTTGGCGTTATCAGCTTAACTGGCATTCCTAAAGCGTCTCCCTCTGGCATCATAGAAAATGCCTTTCTTATAATTCTTATGCTCTCCAGCATTTCAAGCATTCTGACTTTGTACCTCGAATAGTTGTCACCTTTATATTCTACCTTCGGAGTGAAGCCGACTTCTTTGTAAGCATAATATGGCAATGAAGACCTTACGTCGAACCTGACTCCAGAGCCTCTCAGTACAGGACCTGAGACGCCCAGCTCTATCGCCTCTTCTCTTCCCAATATGCCCACACCCTTCATCCTTTCTTTAAATATGCTACTTCTGTCTAATATTGACATGTATTCTTTAATCTTTTTTTCAAGGTAACCAAGCACCTTGTTTGCTCTCTCTTCAAACCCTGGAGGAAAGTCTCTGTTTAGCCCACCTAGCCTCATATTCACATAGAACATCCTAGACCCTGTAGCCTCTTCCAAAAGCCTTAATACAAGGTCCCTGTCTCTGAAAGTCCACATGAACATTGTGAAGAATTGGCCAAGGTCGTTGCACAACGTTCCAAGCCATAAAAGGTGGCTCGCTATCCTTTGCAACTCCAGAAGTATTAGCCTTATATACTTCGCCCTCTCTTTCACCTCTATTCCCAATGCAGCTTCTACAGCAGCCACATATGCGTCATCGACCGCCATGGGCGCCACATAATCAATCTTTTCCATATATGGAGGGCTCTGCATGTACATTCTGTTCTCTACCAGCTTCTCAACGCCCCTGTGAAGAAATCCTATATGCACCTCAAGATTTTCTATCGTATCTCCTTCGAGATAAACTACAAATCTTATAAGTCCGCTTGTGCTTGGATGAACAGGGCCCACATTAATTTTTGTTATCATATTTACCCCACTGGAAACTCTTTCTCAATGGCGCGTTTATTTCTTTTCTTTTCTCAAGAAGCAATCTTTTTGCTTTTCTTCCTTCTATCTCAATTCCAAACATCTCCATAAGCTCCCTTTCGTACCAATCAGCAGAAGGGAAAACGCTTATGATTGTCTTTATTTTTGGATTGTCAGGACTTAGTTCAACCTCAACTTTCTCCTCTTCATTTGTCTCTATCTTTCTCAGAAAGTAAATAACTTCTATATATTTTACATAGTCTATGCCGGTTATTCCTACTAAGTAATTGAATCCCTTTTCCTTCAGCTCCTTTATTTTTTCAAGTACTTCATCTTTCTCTATCTTCAATCTTACCACCAATTTTTTCTTGGAGCCTCACAAGTGCCATATATAGGTTCTCTGGCTTTGGCGGGCACCCTGCCACATAAACATCAACAGGAAGCACTTGATCTATGCCTTTTATTATGTTGTAGCTTTCCCACCATGGGCCTCCGCATGTCGCGCACTCGCCATAAGCAATCACATACTTTGGCGATGCCATTTGCTCATACAGCCTCTTGACTTCAGGTATCATGTTCTTTGTTATCCACCCTGCCACAAGCATAACGTCGCTTTGCCTTGGCGTAGCCCTGAATAAAAGATAGCCCCTTCTTTCTGCATCTATTCTCGGCGATCCAAAATCGAAAAGCTCCATCGCGCAACACGCAAGCCCGAATTGCACAGGCCAAAGCGAGTTGACCCGAGACCATATGAGCGGGCCTTTTGCAAGGGCTTTCGATATTTCTTTAATTGTTGTAAACCATGCAGGCACTCTTGGAGAGTATGAAGTCAGCGAATCTTCTACAAGCGTTTTCATTTCTTCTTTTGAGCCATACTCTTCCCCTTTTTGGTCCATTCAATCAACCTTTCGAACATGCAAGATCATTATATCTGAGGCATTTTGCTATTCCATTTCGATAGCAGCATAATTGCAATTTCATAGGCAAAAGACAACAGCAAAAGGTAAATAATAAAGACACTTTTCGATGAAGAAAATGCCCATATAATTGCTATGGCTACGACAATTTCATACATAATAAACATTGGAAAGTAGTGCAGGTACTCGCTCATTATCGAAAATCTCCCTCCTTCGCTTTTCTCTGCGCTTTCATAATTGTCGTTTTTGATTAGGTTGCTCGTTTCTTCATAGCCCAATAGCTTATATGCAACAAGCATCAATATTGGAATTAGAATTGATAAAGAAGCAAGCACTGCCGCTTCAAGCGCAAGCATAATTAAATTGTTCTGAAAAACTATTTAACTATTAATAGTACCATATAGGCCCGTACTCTGTGTCCTCAACGATCACTTTGAAGTTGTTTTTTAGCTCTTCCCTTATCTTATCTGCATCTTCGAACTTCTTTTCTTTTCTTAACTTTTCTCTTTTCTCTATAAGCTCCATAGCCTCTTTTGGCAGCGCCTTCTTGTATTCTTGGCTCTCGAAAATGCCGAATATGTTGGAGTAGTAAAGGACTTGGCTGATAGCAAGGCTTTTTGCATCTTCGTCTATCTCTCCAAGCCTGCTTGCTATGTTCCTCAGCTCTCCAACGCACCTTCTTATCGCTGCCAATGAAAGCGGCGTATTAAAGTCGTCATTCATTGATTCTTCTATTTCTCTTTTCATATTTTCCAGAGTTCTTTTAATCTCTTCTTTTCCTTCTCCATTCTTTTTTGCCTTGGCATTGAAGAATATGCTAAAAGAAGAATAAAGGTATCTCACCGCATTCCTCGCATTTATCGCCAGCTTTTCATCATAGTCTATCTCTTTTCTGTAATGCGTGCTTAGCACGAGCATTTTCAACGTTTCGCTCCCATACTGGTTTACAAAATCCCTTATTTTTATAAAATTCTTCAGGCTCTTGCTCATCTTCACTCCTTTAATCGTTACAACTCCGCTATGCAGCCAATACTTCACGAAAGGCTTTACTCCGAAAGCGGCCTCAGCCTGCGCTATCTCGTTTGTATGGTGTGGAAATATAAGCTCTTGGGCGCCTCCATGCAAATCATATTGGGGCCCAAAGAGCGCGTATGTCATTGCTGTGTCTTCAATATGCCAACCTGGCCTTCCTTTGAGCGTTACCTTTTCTCCATTTACCTTCAATTCAATCTCCCAGCTAGGCTCTCCGGCCTTTGCCGCTTTCCACAAAGAAAAGTCGTAAACATTCCTCTTTCCAGCCTTTGGCTCTATTCTGTGCTTTACGAGTTCTTCCAGCTTCATGCCTGAAAGATGGGTGTAATCGCTGAACTTAGAGACATCATAGTAAACGTCTCCTTCTAGCAAATATGCGTATCCTTTGTCTATCAGCATCTGTATCTGCATCCTTATCACGTCAATGTAGTCGCTTGATTTCGGGTACTCATTCACGTCTTTCCTTATCCCCAGCGAGTCCATGTCTTCAAAAAATCTTTTTGTATATTTTTCTACGACTTCTCTGAAATTTTTGTTTTCTTCTTTTGCCCTATTTATTATTTTGTCGTCTACATCTGTTATGTTTTGTGCATATTTCACTTCATACCCCATATGCCTAAGCCATCTTGCTATGACTGCAAACGCAATATATGTCTTTGCGTGGCCTATGTGTGCATCATCATAAACTGTTTGACCGCATACAAACATGTTTACTTTCTTTCCATTAATCGGCAGGAAATCTTCCTTCTTTCTAGACAAGGTATTATATACAAACAAGGACATTTACTCACTTTTATATTCAAAAACATCTCCTGGATTTAATACTTCAACTTTCGCTATAGTTCCTACGGCCTTTCTAAATTCTTCTGGATCCTTTGATATTGCTGGAAACGTTCCGTAATGCATAGGTATTGCAACCTTTGGCCTTATCATCTTTACTGCCTCTGCCGCTTCTTTTGGGCCCATCGTGAAATGGCCTCCAATTGGAAGAAGGGCGATGTCTGGAGAGAAAAGCCTTCCGATAAGCTCCATGTCCCCGAATAATCCAGTATCTCCAGAATGGTATATGACAACAGAATCGATCTTCAATATAACCCCTGATTCATTACCAGTGTGAACTGCATCTGTTATGGCCATTTCAATCCCTTCCACTGCCTCTTCCAAAGGTCCGCCTTTATTCATGCCAAGCGCCAAACTTTCTTGAAGCCCATTCTTAGAAGCCTCATTGACCGTTTCGAAGACCGCTGCAAACTTTGCTTTATTTCTGTTTGCAATCTCTATCGAGTCACCAAAGTGGTCGAAATGATTGTGCGTGACAATGACAAGGTCTATATCTTTCAACTCTTCAACCTTCACTGGAGCCTTTGGGTTATTCTTTATAAAAGGGTCTATTACTACCTTTGCAGCAGCCCCCTCAATGAGCCACGCAGCATGGCCTAACCATCTAAGCTTTACCATACTTTCACCTTTAATATTTGCTTTGAAAAAAGAGATAAATCTTTATTCTAAGCGGGCTATGGATGCGCGTTTTCCTAACTGAAATTTCAGAATGAACAGCGAAGGCCATATCTGATTGAATGCCTGAGCGCAATTTGCCCTACTTACCATAAGACAAAATACATGGGCTTGTGGCAAAACTAACAAGCAACGATCCATTGGCGCAAAATGTAAACATGCACAACCTTGCATGGCGCAAGCGAAGCAAAGAAGGCGCGCCCAATATAACCCACCTATAATTTTATATGACTAATTGTCTTATGAAAATAGTGATCTTGTTGAGCGTTTCAGCCGCAAAGGCGCATAGCCTAAGGGAGCTGTTCAATGTTGTAGACCAACGTACACTAATCATATCGGGTTTCGGATACTTCATAGGCAAGAACTCTGAGAGGCTTGTCATAAAGAAGAAAAAAGAAACAATAGCGCAATATGCAATGTCGGATTTGGATGAAATAATAATAACATCAAGGGGAGCATCGATATCGACGTCCTTGATAAAAGAGGCATGCAAGCGCGGAATAAAGATATGCATATGGAGCAACAGCTATCCGAATGTTATGATTTCATCGCCGCAGTTGGCTGCGTTCGCAGAAGTAAAGCGCGCACAATTCGCTGCTCTAGACAATGAGATTGGCTTAAACCTTGTGAAGAAATCGCTAGAGTCTAAAATAAGCAACCAAGCTGCACTAATAAAATACTCAATAAAGAACAGAAAGGCCGGAACAACGCATATCATGAGGTACGTCCACAGCATACAGCACGCGCTGCCTTTGCTAAATAATGTTAAAGGGCACAGCCTGGCGCAGGCAAGGCCGCAGCTGCTTAACATAGAGGCTACTGCGGCACGTGCATACTGGAAAGCCTTCGCAAGCG
>JAVZOJ010000006.1:0-18177 GCA_038882355.1 Candidatus Micrarchaeaceae archaeon
AATAGCAGAGATAAAGGAAAGCTTCTACGGGAGCACAGAGATAGATTTTGGGAATGGACTGCGAGGAAAATACATCATAAGCATAAAGAAGGTCGGAAGCAAATATGCATGCATTGTAACGAAAGACTTTACGATTGCCATCAATACCATTGCAGAGTCAATGAACGCAATTTTCTTATATTCTTCAGACTTGATGATAAAAATAGACAATAGAGGAGTGATCCTTTCATTGAACCGTTCAGCAGAAAAGGCGATCGGCGAAGTGTCCCAGTATGTTGTCGGGTCTCAGCTTGTTTCATTATATAAAAAGGAAGATGAACAAAAGCTCTTCGATGCAATAGCTTCTTCAATAAAGCATGGGTTCTCATCAGATTCCATAGTGACTCTTGTCACTAAAAATGGCGAAATACCTTCAGTGCAAAACATATTGAAGGTAGGAGAAGATGAGCTCCTTGTAGTCCTGAAAGACCTCTCCCAAAAAAGGACCATAGAAAGGCTTGAAAGAGAAGTTCAAAATTACAAAAAAGAAGCGGAGAAGTACAAAGGCGAAAGCGAGTTGAAAACCCAATTCATAAACAATATTTCCCATGACCTCAAAACTCCTCTAACAGCCATACTTGGATTTTCAAAGCTCATGCTCGGCGGAGAATTTGGGGAGCTAAAAGAAGAACAGAAGAATTACTTGAAGATTATAATAGATGAGTCCAACAGGCTTATGCAGCTGATACAACAAATACTTGATGTAGCAAAGCTCTCTTCAAGGACTTTTAAGCTTGATTTGAGAAAGGTGGATTTGAGGGAACTAAAGGAAAACCCATCTATAAAGTCTTTGCAAGAAGTAGCACAGTCTAAAGGCCTTGAATTTATTTTTGATGTAGATCCTGAAGTTCCCGAAGTGATGGTAGATCTTGGAAGAATAATACAAGTCCTCACAAACCTTATAGGAAATGCAATAAAGTTTACCGAGAAAGGGTACGTGCGCGTGAATATAATGCGAAAGAGAAGGAGCGTAAGGGTGGAAGTAATAGATACTGGAATAGGGATAAGTAAGGAAGACAGGTCAAAGCTTTTCAAGAAATTCTACCAAGTAAAGAAGAACGCTTTTGTCAAGCAGGAGGGCTCAGGCACTGGATTAGGCCTATCGATAGCAAAGGAGATCGTCAATTTGCATGGCGGGAGCATAGGGGTAAAAAGCGAGCCGGGAAAAGGAAGCACGTTCTGGTTTACTATACCTATTTCTCCTAAAAAGAAGGCTAAGGAGAATAAGGTATGAGCGCAGCGCATTGATTGTTTATCTTAGATTCAAAGTTGTACGTTTGATTAAGCAGTGTGTAATTTAGCCCCATATATGCACCAGTATATGTCACGTTTACGATGGGGTATTTTGATGAGATGTTAAGGACTATTATAAGGGCAGGCTTGGAAAATGAGGGGTCCTTGGTAATAAGGGTATATATTACTGAATAAACACTTCCTGCTCCTTTCTCTGCAGTTACGTTGACTCCATAAGGGGTCACATAGCTTACGTTATAAAAGGAAAAAGGTCCGCTTGGCGTCTTATTGAGTTTAATCAAGAATGTTTCATTGTAAATGCTTGGAGTGCAATATTTAGAGTTTATGTAAAGCCTTGATAGCTTTTGCATAAGAATTCCAGGAAGGGTAGAGTTCGCCAGGCTTAAAGCCTTTTCCATGTTGACTTCTGTAAAGTTTATTGTCGTCGATGTGGAAGTTGAAGAGGTGCTTGTCGTAGAAGTAGTGGCGTTGACAATAGTGATGTTCCTTAGCTTCTCCCCGATCATAAACAAGTAAGGCTGTATTTCCCTTCCTTCTGTCACTCCTACTCTTACAAATGAGGGAATCACCAATATGTTGAGCTTGGCGTAGGTTAGGTTCAAAGAAGTGACTTTTGCAGATATATCTGCATAGCTTGAAAAAGACGTGCTTATATTAAGCTCTTCTCCATTTTGAATGGGATATGCAAAGATTGGAGCTATACCGATAGGATATTTTGTAAAGTATAGGTAGTCTCCACTAAGGTTCTTCATCACTATGAAAATGAAAGTTCCCTTATTGAAATCGAATAAAAATGGCTTTCCAAACTTCAACAATATGCTCTCGTTACTTTTTATGGTAGCGGGAAATTGATAAGAAGATATGATAAATGCGACTAAGCCTAACAAGAGAATCAAGATTACTACGATTGCCGTGTAGACTCTGCTTTTACTAGCCATCCACTACTCTACCTAAATTATGTGCATTATTTATAAATACTCTTCTATGCGCCTCCCTGCTGCTTTCTGCTTTATCACTGAGAACTGGCATAGAATTCTCCATTATACAATAAATATAAATTGATTCGCTACAATTTAAAATCACTGGTGATCGTTTGCAAAGCAGAATAGAGCTTGTAAAGCGAAGCCCTGCAGAGGAAATATTGACTGAGGAAAGATTAAAGAGTTACATAGAGAATGGCGAAAAGCTTAAGCACTATATTGGCTTTGAGATATCTGGACTTGTCCACGTGGGGACAGGACTTTTATGCATGAGCAAGGTTGCAGATTTTCAAGAAGCCGGAATAGAAACCAACATATTCCTGGCAGATTATCACTCTTGGATAAATAAGAAGCTTGGTGGCGACTTAACCGAAATAAAGAAAATTGCCGGAGGTTACTTTAAGGAAGCGCTAAAGAAATCTATAGAGTGCGTGGGCGGAGACCCCTCAAAGGTAAACTTTGTGCTGGGTTCAGAACTCTACAAAAAACTTGGCATAGACTACTTTGAAACGGTCCTTAAAATATCTGACAAAGTAACTCTCTCTAGGGCTAAGAGAAGCGTCACTATTGCAGGAAGAAAGGAAGGAGAGAGCCTTAGCCTGGCGCAATACATTTATCCTGCGATGCAGGTCGCAGATATCTATGCGCAAGGAGTAAACATAGCTCATGCAGGAATGGACCAAAGGAAGGCGCACGTCATAGCCATAGAGGTTTCAAAGCACTTCGATTATGTTCCTGTTGCGGTCCATCACCATCTGCTTATGGGAATAAGCATGACTGAAGAGCAGAGGAAAAGGCTCTTAGAGGCGAAGAAATCAGGCAGCAAAGAAGAGATTCAGGAGGAGCTTATAGATATAAAAATGTCAAAGTCTAGGCCGGATAGCGCCATATTCATACATGATACTGAAGAAGAGATAAAGAAAAAGATAGAAAAGTCATTCTGCCCTATAAAAGAGACGGAGTTCAATCCAGTAATTGATCTTCTTAATTATATCATATGGCCTGTGCTCAACAAAAGAGGCGAAAGGCTGGAAATTGAAAGGAAAGACGGAAAAACCGCCTACTTTTCAAGCGCCGAAGAATTTAACGATTCTTATGTTAAAGGCGAAGTTCATCCTATGGATTTGAAGAAGTCGGTGGCAGATATGTTGACAGAGATTTTAGAGCCAGCAAGAAAATACTTTAACGAAGGAAATGGAAGGAAATATCTCGAGGACCTAAAAAGCATAACAATAACCAGGTAGGCGAGGTTTCGAAAAGGCTATCTAAAATCATGCCGATTGCTTGTAATGTCTTTTAGCGCGGCTACTCCTTTTTCCATTAGCGCTTCTTGCCTTTTTGCTTTTGGCATTCCTTTCTTTGGACTTCTTCCACATTCTTCTCCTTAAGGAAATAGCAAAAATAACTGCAAATAAAACAACTATCGCTACCCCTGCTATAAATTCACCATAGTATAAAAAGAGAGGGGTCTGCTTTGGCTTGCTTGCATATATTGTGATAATCTTTGCTACTCCGCTTAGTACCACTGCTCCAGTTGAGAGCATCGGAGTTCTGTTTGAAATTTCCACTACCTGCAAAATTCCTGTCCATGTGTGCCCAATGTTCCTTTTATCATACGGCATATAGACTGTTATGTTTATCCCAATGCTTGAAGAAGGCAGAATAGTCCCGTTCATCGGATCCGCGGATACAGAAGGCTGAGTCGTATTAACAATATTATTTAGTGTTGGAAGAATCACCTTGAAAGGCAAAGGCGTCGAGCCTGCATTTATTATAGTGACCTGAATCGTTTCCTTGCTGCCGATGCTTACGTTGAAAAAAGGCTCTCCTGCGACCTCTCCAAGCTGAGCGTGCGCAGTGCGCATTGAGCATATCATCAACAATAAGAAAAAGGCAAAGCAGGACTTTCTTTCACATTGCATCTTTACACCGTTTGCTTAGCAATGCTTGCTGTTTGCAACATTCTAGCAGCTGTTTTCTATGGTTATGTTTTGGGAGTATTTGCCATAAGGTACCCCTCCTGGCACTCTGAGGCCGAAATATATTGTATTGCTTGATTGAAGAGGCACTACTATATTTGTATTTGTTAGAGCGCTATTTAGCGGAGTTCCTGAAGAATATAACACATTCGCTGCTGCCCATGTTGTGTTGCTTACTCCAAATGCAATGAGGCTATTTGAGGAAAGAATCCAATTTGTGCCATACACCATAATGTTTGCATTCGTATTCCCTTCGTTGTTATCAACAACGTTAATGCTGGTATATGTGGTATTTGAATTTACTGCCACTTGTCCAAAGTTTATTGCATTTGTAGATAAGGAAATGTAGCATACTTGCTGCACATTTGCGGAAAAGACAGCGTTTGTAATAATCGAATTAGTCAAATACGAGGTGTTCTCGTTTTCAAAAGATACTTTTTGAGAATATATTCCCGCAAAAGTCTTTAAAGGAATACTGATCTCAAAGTATATTGCTTTGCTTTGTGAAGGGGCTTTAATAGTTGGGGCCGGTATTTGTATTTTTGTATCTGTCAAAATGCTGTTCAAAGTCATATTTGGTGAAAGCGAATTTGATGAACTCCACGATGTGTTAGAAACTCCAAAGGAATTTATACCAGGTCCTATCCAATTTGTTCCACTTATAAAAATGTTTGCCGCGATATTGCCGCCATTGTCTGTATCGATTATGTTTGCAACAGGGCTTAGCGTATAGTAATTTACCCCTGGAAATACATTGCCTAAGTTTATGGTATTAGGGCTTATGGAGATATAAATGGCGTTGCTTACAGAAACTTGTGCCAGAGCGTTGGCAGAACTTGGAAATGCCTGTGCGCCAAAGTTCCTGATATTCATGCTTAAGACTACAACTAAGGAAGCAAGCATAAAAGATATGAGCAAAGCTTGAATTGCGCGGTCTTTGACTTCCATATAGACCCTATTATATTTAGATGAAAGCTTTAAAGCTTTATTCTTATCCATCCTTTCGTGCATGCCTAATTTGATTTCTAGGATTTTTCTTTATGCGCTCTTTTATCCTCAGCATTTGCATAAGCCTTTCATGGCTGTATACAGGCCTGTTATATGCCTTCTTTACTGCATATGCTGATATGCCAATGGCTATTATTAAGATTAAGACTAAAGTCGATAACGTAGATTCATATACCTCTTGTCTGCTCACGGCTTCAATTGTAGTTGTTTGCAGTGTAGTTGTAGTAGCCTTTCCAGATTGGGGCAAAACAAGTATCGGTAGTGAAAACGATTCATTCGCACCCTTTGTAGACACAAATACTCCTGCAACGAAGCTTCCTACGCGGGAGCTTGTAAATATTGGAAACTTTTCCCTTATGAACTCGTTTGGAGTCGCATTTACATAAAGATTTGGCTTTGGCAAATAAAATTCCGGTGGCGCATTAAACCCTATGAATATTTTCTGTGGTGCGATTCCGGTGTAAAGAAGCTCTATGGTGATGTTTGATGTGGAGTTAGAGTTCAATATAGGTACGCTGGCGTTCAATATTTTAATTATGCTGCTTGGAGTAGTCGGCGATAACACTCTCGCGATTGTTTGGAAGCTTGTAAGGAATGAGGGGTTTGATATATTTGAAATGGAGTAATACAAGTCTGTGGTCTGTCCTTTGGCCAAGTTGCTTATGAGCCACCTAATTGTGTAAATACCGTTTGCTATGCTTACATTGCTCAATCCATATGCCTTTATATTTTCTATGTTGTTTGTAACGAATTCTGGAAATTCAAGCTCGAATACTAAGTTTGTAATGTTATAATTCATCAGATTTTTGAATTCAATAGTTCCTTCAGCATCTTTTGTAGAGTTAAAAAGCGTAACTTGCATGAGCGCTGCGCCATTCAAGCTTGCGTTGCTTATTACGTAAACCAGATAGTCTGTCAAAGAGTAATTATAGTTCCCTATTTTTGAGGTAATGTTTATGGGTATTGTAAAGCTGCCGCTTAAGTTGCTTGGCGCAATGAGAAGCAAAGGAATAGTGGCATTGCTTTTTGCAGGAATTGTTATGTTTTTCTCTGCTATGCTTATTATGTTTTTGTATTCATCAGGCACCGAGAGAGTGAGAACCTCGCTCATGTTCGCAGTATTTTCTAACTTTATGTATTCTGGCTGAGAAGTACCTGTAGGCGCTACTGTAAGATATGGAAATGAGACAACATATGCGCTCGGAGTTGACGCGACCGTTGGCTTTGCGATATGCTTCGAAGGAGGGGCAAACACATAGTAGGTTGTATTCAATGGTCCTGAGGATCTTTTAATTCCGTTTACGAAATAGTAGAGGTTTGCTTTTGCAACGTAACGGCCTGCAACTCCTGTTATATAGCTCACAAATATACTTTCGTTGCTAAATTGGCCTGGATAAAGTGGCTGTAGCGTGTAATTAAGCGCATAGTTTACGGGCCCTGTTATGTTTATCACCAGCTCCGCGTTCTGTGATGCAAATCCGCCTGTGTTTTCTGTGCTTACAAAAAACGTTTCCCCAGAATACTCGCTTACGTTTTGGGAAGAAAATGAGCGTAGCGTAAGGTTTTCTGGCCTAAACATTTCAACCACTGCTCTGCTTGAATTTGTATAATTTGCTGAGCTAAAGCTCAGCACAAAAAGGTATGTGGAATTGGTAAGGATTGACGTATTTATCTCTATGCTGCTTAGAGAAGTGGAGTTCGTTATCTCTCCATGCACCAACGTTTTGTTGTATATGAGTGTATGGTTCTTTTCTCCATATATTGCCAAATAGCCTGCAGCGTTGCCTAGGGTGCAGCTGCTCGTAGTTTTTATTGAATAGTTTAATGTTATGTTTCCGAGTAGTGCATAACCCGGAAGCGCGCTAAGGGTCGCTTCAAAAGGGCATACTGCATAAGCTACTGCTGTGATGTTTGCAGAAGTTCCAGAAGAGCCGTATGTAGCGTTGAGAAAGAGCGCAAGCACTGAACAAAACACTAATACGCTTATCTTTTTGATTTCATACATTTATCTTCTAAATCAATTTCAGGAAAATTAATAAAAGTTTTACTCATTTTATGCCTTGTTAACAAATGTAAAAAATCGCTCTCTGCTTTTCCTTTCTTATTAGAATATTTTACCGAAACCCATTATGTATTCTCAATGAGATATCTGCTTTTAACTATGGCTGTTTTATGAAAATTTCTGCATAACTCAAATTTTGCTTTCTACGCTTTCTTTTGTTTGCTTTGTAAACATTTTCTTTGCCTTCTCTATTGTTGCTATGGCTCTTTCTATTTCTTCTTCCTTATTGTACAGATAGAAGCTCATCCTTGCTGTCGCGGGAACCCTTAGGAGCTCTCTCGTAAGCGGCATTGCACAATGGTGGCCTGTCCTTATCGCTATTCCTTCTGAATCAAAGACTTCTGAAAGGTCATGTGGGTGTATTCCTTCAACATTAAAGGATATGACCCCTGCTCTATGCTCATTCATTGAATGGTATCCATAAACGCTCAGCCCCTTTATATCTTTAAGCCTGTCCAATGCATATCTCGTCAGGCTCTTTTCATGCTCTCTTATTTCCTCCATTCCTATTTTCATCAAATACTTTACAGCTTCACCCAAACCTATTCCTCCTTCTATGTTTGGCGTGCCAGCCTCGAACTTCCAAGGAAGGTCGTTCCATGTTGACTCCTTAAAGCTCACGCTTCTTATCATGTCTCCTCCGCCAAGCATTGGAGGCATTTCTTCAAGTATCTCTTCCTTTCCGTACAGAACTCCGATGCCTGCTGGTCCAAGCATCTTGTGGCCTGAAAATGCAAGAAAGTCGCAGTCAATCTTCTTCACATCTACTTTCATATGCGGAACTGACTGAGCGCCGTCAACGAGAACCTTTGCTCCATATTCATGCGCAACCTTCGAGATCATTTCTACGTCGTTTATTGTTCCGAGAACGTTAGAAACATGGGTTATGCTCACGAGCTTTGGCTTTTTCTCCAGTTTCTCTTTCAGATCTTCTTCATCTATGCTCTCGTTGCCCTTTATCTTTATATACTCTAGCCTTGCTTTCTTCCTTTTTGCAAGGAGCTGCCAAGGCACTATGTTGCTGTGGTGCTCCATCTCGCTGACTAATATTAGGTCCCCTTTCTTGATGTTTTTCTCCCCCCACGTGTATGAGACGAGGTTTATTGCCTCAGTGGCGTTTCTCACATATATGATATTTTTGTAAGAGCTTGCATTGATGAGCCTTGCCACAAGCTCTTTTGAATTCAAGTACTCTTCATCTGCCTTTTCTGCAATTGTATATATGCCTCTGTGGATATTTGAATTGTAGTTTGTGTAATACTCATATATCTTGTCTATTACCTGCTTTGGCTTCTGCGAGGTTGCTGCATTGTCAAGGTATGCAAGAGGCTTTCCATTGACTTTTATCTTTAATATTGGGAAGTCTTCCCTTATTCTATCTACGTTCATATAACAGCCCCATATCCCTTCTTTTCAATTTCTTCAGCGAGAGAAGGGCCGCCGCTCTTCTCTATCCTCCCATTGACTAATACGTCTACATTCTGCGGTGACATGTAATTCAATATTCTCGTGTAGTGAGTTATTAGGAGTATACCAGCATTTGTCTCTTTTCTAAATTCTTCAATTCCTTCAGCTAATGCCTTTACAGCATCAACGTCAAGGCCAGAATCTGGCTCATCCAATATTGCTATCTTAGGCTTGAAGAGCTGCATTTGAAGTATCTCTAGCTTTTTCTTTTCTCCACCTGAGAAACCATGGTTCAATGACCTTCCCATAATCTCTTCGCTAAGCCTAAGCCTTTCAGACCTTTCTTTCACCTCATTCATAAGAGACCTAAATTCTATTTGCTTTCCTTTTTCTAGCGCAGCTTTTGCATTTGTAATAAAGCTTATGAGTCCAAGTCCTTCTATCTCGACAGGATTTTGGAAGCCCACAAAGATTCCTGCCTGTGCTCTCTTGTCTGTGCTCATCCCTAATATGCTATTTCCATCAAGCAAAATGTCACCTTCAGTGACTTTGTACTTTGGGTGGCCCATTATTGCCCTAGAGAGAGACGTTTTCCCAGAGCCGTTTGGCCCCATCAATACCCTCAGCTCTTTTTCTCTTACAGACAAATTTACTCCTTTTAGGATTTCTTTTCCTTCAACGCTTACATGTAGATTCCTTATTTCAAGATTCATAAAATCTACCTAAAGCCATACACCTTCTGTGCTAAGCACGAATTCCCCAAACTTTTTGCTTTTCATCTTGTTGTTTAGCAGTCCTATTGCTACTTCTTTTGCTATTTCGTCTTTCATGTCAGAAAGGTACCTCAATGCAAATCCTGTGAGGAGCATCTCCCTTGCCTCTTTTTCGCTTATCCCTCTGCTCATCAAGTAGAATATTGCCTCTTCACTCAGAGGATACGTAGACGCAGAATGCGTCGCAATAATCTCGTTGGAATAATTTATGCTCATGTCAGGCAAAGGCTTCATTTGGGCATCCTTGCTCAAGAGTATTCCTCTTTCTGCTATGTTTGAATAAGATCCTCTTGTATCCTTGTTTACCTTTGCGTAGCCTTTCATAATGCAGTATGACCTTTCATCAAGAAGAGCGCCGCCTAAGCCTTCTGCTTTGGTCCTTTCATTTGAGTTTGTTACGAATGTCGATATGTCAAACTTTTGCTCGTCAGCGCCAAATACCAGCTCGTTGACTCTTGCGTCGCCAAACTTTCCCAATACATTCACATTCGTAAATGTTTTTGTTATTGAGCTTCCGTTGTAAAATGCGTTAATTCTTAGCTTTGACCTTTCATTACATTTTGCATCTGAAAGGCAAATAGTAAAAGAGCCCTTTTTACCGTTAAATATTAAGTTTAGCTCCAACTCTGCCCCCTCTTCTACGTTTATTGAATGGATTATTGCTGCCGTAGATGAAGACGTTATATATTCGCTTATTTTTGCTTCAACCCCTTTTTTAACATTGATCTCAATCGCAACAGGCAGGTGCTGGTTTTGAATTGCTATCCACTTGCCAGAGTTTTTATGAACATCTATCTCCACTTTCAGTTTTTCCATTCTCATAAGCTCTACGGCCGCTCTCTCTTCAGGAAGAATGAATCCTTCTCTCCGCTCTATTTCTATTTCCTTCTCTCTGCTTATTCTTACTTCTTCATCGCGGGACTCTGCCTTTTCCCCCACTATGTTGAGCGAGGCCTTCAATATTTCCAACCCTTTTTCTTCTTCGCCTCCGTTTAGCTCGATCTTCGGAAGCTCTATAACGTACTTTTTGTAGAGCTCCCTCACTTCATTTGGCAATTCTGCATAGTTCTTAAGCACTTCATTTTCAATCTCCAATTCTTCACCCTACAGATCCAGTCATATCAAGCTTTATGAGCCTCTTCAATTCAAGGGAATATTCCATTGGTATCACTTTTGTTAAGTCGTTGATGAAGCCCATTACGATCATCGCTATTGCGTCGCTCTCGCTTATCCCTCTGCTCATCAAGTAGAATATTTCTTCCTCGCTTATCTTTCCCACTTTCGCTTCATGGCTTATCATTGCATCATTTGTGAGTATGTCTACGTAAGGATATGTATTCGTCTTTGCGCTTTCATCGAGTAGAAGCGCGTCGCAGTTCGTTATCACTCTTGAATTCGATGCATTCTTCGCTACATGCACCAGGCCCCTAAATGTAGTAACTCCTGTGCCTTTCGATATGCTTTTTGATATGATTCTAGAAGTTGTATTTGGCGCAAGATGATAGACCTTTCCGCCAGAATCTTGAATTTGGCCGTCTCCTGCTAATGCTATTGACAATACCTCTCCTTCTGCTCCTTGCTCTTTCAAGTATATGCTCGGATACTTCATGTTGACCTTGCTCCCTATATTGGCGTCAATCCATTCCATTCTTCCGTTTTCGTAAACATGCGCCCTTTGCGTTACGAGGTTGTAAACATTCTTAGACCAGTTTTGTATAGTGACATATCTCACGTGTGCGTTCTTTTTTACTACAATCTCAACATCTGCAGCATGCAACGAATCTGCAGCATATACTGGAGCAGTGCACCCTTCTATATATACTACCTCTGACCCCTCTTCTGCTATAATCAGCGTTCTCTCGAACTGTCCAGCCCTTTCTGCATTTATCCTAAAGTATGCATTAAGTGGCATAGGAACCTTTACGCCCTTGGGCACGTATATGAATGAACCTCCGCTCCAGACTGCCGTGTTGAGAGCCGCAAACTTGTTGTCTGAAGGAGGTATGACTGTGCCAAAATATTTCTTTACTATTTCTGGATACTTCTTTACGGCTGTATCTGTGTCTACAAATATTACTCCCAGCTTTTCAAGCTGCTCGTTTACGTGGGAGTATACTACAGAAGAGTCAAACTGCGCCTCTGCGCCCGCGAAGAACTTCCTTTCCGCTTCTGGCACTCCAAGCCTTTCAAAAGTCCTCTTTATCTCATCTGGAACCTCTTCCCAATTTCTTGCTTCCCTTGCCTTTGGCTTTATGTAATAATAAATGTTGTCAAAATCTATTGCAGAGAGGTCCGGTCCCCATTTGGGGAGCGGCTTGCTCTTGAATTGCCTGTATCCCAACATCCTCTTTTCAAGCATCCATTCAGGTTCGCCTTTTATGCGAGAGATTTTCTTGACTACCTCTTCGCTCAATCCCTTTTCCATGTGTTCATAGTCTACGTCTTCCTTGAATCCGTAAAGTGTTTCATAATTCTGCTTGTTTAACAGCTCTTCTAATCCTTCTGTCATGTAATCAATATACCTCTGTTTCCAAAGGTTTAAAAATAATGCAGAATTTATTATAGAGAAAGGTAAACTTTTTACATGCTAGTTTAGAAAGGTAAAAACACTTAGAGTTCCACTATTATGCTTTTTCAAAAACCTTTTAAAGCTTTTAATGGTATTTTTCCCTTGTGGTGGTCTTATGCGAAAGGGCAACTTCAGTCTTTATGATATAGAAGAATTCATCAGGGAGGCAGGGGCGGAAAAGGTGACGGAGGATGCAGTAAGGGACCTTGAGAGGATTGTAGAGAGGATGCTGGAAGGGCTTGCAAAGAAAGCTGTGATTTATGCCAAGCATGCAGGCAGGAATAGAAGAATCAAGGCAAATGACATAAGGCTTTTGGAGAGCTCTTATAAAATTCCTGTTAGCTTGAACGAGAAGCCCAAAACAAGGAAGAGGAGCTCTATCAATGAAATATAGAGGGTTATTTCTTTTTCATTAGCTTTCTTCAAATTCATCACAAGGTGGGTCAAACTATATATTTTCTTGCCGTAAGGAGATTTGAAAGTGCCATCCGCCTGCCTTATCCCGAGGTCAGATACATCAAACTTCTTCCTTAAATGGAGGAAGAATTCTATAATCCATGGAAATAGGAATATTATCCCTATCGCTTCTGCGTTTCCCAGAACCATTATCGAAACAAAGCTTGCGCCTATGGCATATGTAAAAGAGTCTCCAGGTATTACTTTCGCCGGGTAGATGTTGAATATCATTATGCCTACTGTGCCTGCAAGTACTACCCCTGACAAGAATAGGGTATAGTAATTGCCATAAATAAGGGAATAGATGAGAAAACCCAGGCAGGCTATTGAAGTAGGGATGGTTTGTAGGCCGTCGAAGCCTCCAAGAAGGTTTATCGCATTCGAAAAGAAGATTGTGCCTAGAGGAATAATGATTAATGGATAGAGCAATCCAAGGTTGAAGTTTCCTAGAAAAGGCACGTGGACAATGCCTGTGCCAGCATTTATTGCCATGAGCGGAAGTGCGCCCAGTGCAGTAAGAAGAGGCTTTTGCCACTGCTTAAGCCCTTTCTTAGGCCTTCCTAGATTGTCTTTCAATCCTTTTCCTGCATTCCTTATATTTACATCGTCAATAAATCCTACAACAGCGATGATGAGCATAGAAAGAGAAGCTGCAAAGAGGTCATTGATTTCGAGCACAGGCTTGTATATGAAGCTCCCGCCTGCCACGTATGCGAGTATTCCTACCAATATGCCGAGCGAGTATGGTATGCCCATCCCGCTTGGCAGAAGCTTTACTTTCTCTTTGTTGTGGTCTTCCAAAGCTATTCCAGATTCCAAAAAGTAGCCTTTGAAAAACCTCGTCGCTATAATCGTAGATATGAATGAAAGGATTGAAGGAAGGAGTATTGTAAGATATGTGTGGTACACGTTAATGATAATGAAATTCTTGCTTTTAAACATTTCTTTGATTTCAAGAAGCTTCGGTAAGCGCTATCGGCTACGCATCGCCTTTTCCTATATTCTCAAATATATATTCGAAAGACTCCTTTACTGCGTACTCCTCCGGTATTATTGCCTTATAAGCTCCTACAAGAGTGAGATGCGCAGCCCCGTCTTCAAATTTGCATCTAGCAAAAACCTTTGCTTTTTTATTCATAGACCTTACATTAACCGAAGCAATTGCGTTCTCAGATTCGCTTTCGCTAACAGCAAATACATATTTTGCGCTGCTTACGTTAGCGAGCCTGTAGGAATCTTCGCTCTTTATGTCTCCATAAATTGCCATTATGTTTTCTTCTAGCAAATCATGCGCCTGCTTCCTATTGTTACATATCACTACTGTTTCTATCTTCCTTTTGTCAAGCTCTTCGATTATTTCTTTAGCAAACTGGTTAAATGGCACTATGATTGCATGGTTCCTCAATTTCTTAATCCTGTTTAATATTATTTTCTCTTTAATTTGGATGTTGCTTATCCAGTACCAGAACCAAGATGCGAGCAAGACTGTCAATATCGCGAATGTAAAGGTGTTAATTATTCCTGCGCTTACGAAGAAGATGTTATTTGCCTTGGATAAAGGTATTGTTGAATAATCTATGCTGAGGGAATAGAAGATTGTTGATAGAATCGCAAGTACTATGCTTTCCCCTCCGGCATAATAAAGGATGATTGAAGCAGTAATAAGAATTAAAGCACTGGCTATGAGTGCGTAATTGGCTTCTTTTCTTGATATCATCTAATCACCTCGCGAGTATAAGTATAAATAACTACTGAAAAGCGTAAAACTCTCAGAGAATTTGTTAAAAATGCCACTATCGAGTACAATAGGTTTAGAAAAGAGAGGGATTTTTGCCTGAAGTTTATGTACTTCCATAAGAAGGTTTATGCTGCTTCTGAGGAGCGCACCAAATTCAACTCCCAGATTTCCAATAGGAGTGGTCTTGTAAACGACCATTTGCGTCCAAGCGAAGTTGGTTTGCCCAATGTTGCTCTGCAACATGCTAATCAACTGATGGAAAGCCCCTTCCGTTAGGTAGGGCAGTTTACTTAGCCACCCTATAAAGCTCTTCCGCAGCCTCGTTTGCTGCAGACGCCTCAGGAACTATGATCACATCTGCTCCTGCTCTTCTTGATTTCCCTGCTAGTGACTCATCTTTAAGCCTTACAACGATCCTTGACTTCGGAGCTATCTTTCTTGCAGTTATTAACCCTAAAAGGTTGTCTAGTTGGTTCTCAGATAAGAAAAGTATACTTTTTGCATTCTTTGCATTTGCCCTTTCAAGAACCTCTTTTTTTGTAAAAGCTCCAGATATTGCTTCCATTCCAAGGTCTCTGAGCTCTTCAGTAACGTCTTGGTTTTCGCATATTATGACCTTTTCGCCTTTTAATCTTTTGTATGTCTCTTCAGTCAGCCTATTATAACCGCAAAGTATTGAATGTCCTTTGAGGCCCAGAATTCTCTTCGAATATATCCTTTCCCTTATTTTTATTGAAGAAATAAGGCTTATAAAAGAAGCTATGGCGACCCCAATGAACGATATTTTTGCAAACCCATCGAGTATCCCAAGCACGAAAAGCGTAATAAAAGATAAGCTAAAAGAAGGAACAACAGGGAATACTTGAGCTTCGTCTATGCCCCCATAGTCAAACAGCAGCGTAGTGGCAAAGTACGAAGATGCAAAAGGGTTTTTTGATATGTAAAAGAGCACTGCAAAGTTTATCACAAACATTATAATTGCAGTCGCGAGGACTGCTATGATAAGATTGGCTGTAATATTTTCCGGCCCTATATTTGGTAAAGATGCCATGCTCACATCCTTTCAAGCTCCTCGGCGATTTCTTTAGCAGCAGCCTTCATCGGCATGACTACATAATTGGCTCCAGCTTCTATAAGCTTTTCCTTGACAAACTCCTCGTTTACCCTTGCCACTATTACTGCTTTCTTGTTTAGTGTACGCGCGTTTATTACTACAAAGAGGTTCTTCGCATCATCATCAAGGGCTATTGCTATTGCATCGGCATCTTCTGCTCTTGCTCTCTTCAATGTTTCCAGATTTGTTGCATCACCATTAATAAAATAAGCACCTGTCTCTTTTACCGTTTCCTCCAGCTCCTTTTTTGCGTCTATCACCACTGTGTTAATTCCATGCTCCCTGAGCATCTTCGTTAAAGCTTTTCCAAACGTTCCAAATCCGCAGACTATTACCTTGCTCACTTAAATCAATTATAAAGCTTTTTTAATTAATAAAAACCTTACCTGCCTTTCACTTCTACGAAATCTAGCAGTTCTAGCTCAAGCGCAGAGCAGGGTTCAAATATCCCGAAGTTCGAAAGGACTTCAGGGTGAATCTCTCCTAAGAATCCCAGCTTCTTTCCTTTTACTCTCACTTCAACAGCCCTTCCTTCTATGAAGCTTTTGTGCTCTATCGCAGCAAATTCAAAATCTTTTCCGAATAAGATGCTGACGATGCTTTTTCCTACAGACTTTATGAAGTTAAAGTCTATATACGGGCCCATGGATAAAGCGGCGAGGTGGTAAGATTGCTTCGGCCTTTCCTGTTCTATAGTAAATGCCGCGTCAAACTCGAATATGTTGATAGGCATTTTCTCGTTTTGAGACCTTCCAGCAATCTCAAGAAGGGAAGGAATAATCCACGTCCTTAGCATGTTTATAGAAGATTCTCTTGAATATTCCAGTTCTACTTTCTGGGCTTCTTCTATTCTCATTTTCTTAAAATTCTTTTCTGAGTTGGTAAGATATGGGCTCATCACTTCTGTGAATCCCATGCTTCTCATCAGCAAACCTATCTTTTCTTCGAATACGTCTAGGCCGGATCTTTGCCCTATCTGTGAAGAATAAATCTCGAAAGGCATTATATATTCATAGCCATATGCTATTGCCATGTCCTCTATTATGTCCTGTTCGTCTATTATGTCTGCTCTATAAGGAGGGATATCAAACAAGATTTTCCTTCCTTCATATGCGCTTCTATATCCCATTTTGTTTGCCAATGAAACTGCATTGTTCTCTCCAATTTTTACACCTATTTCACTTTCTATGTCTCTTAAATACAGGTACTTCCTCTCCGTTTCCATCAGTGGAGACAGAACCTTCTTTTTTGGATAGTTTATTTCTATCCTTTTCACCTCTGCCCCAAGGTCCATAAGGTCGCATGCCAAAATATCTGCCACCTTTGAAGTGTAGAATTCATTAGTGCCTGTAACGTCTATGAGCATCTCTTTTGTATCTTTTGTAATCTTTGTCCTATCTGAATTTATTATTGGAATAAGGGACATCGCGCCCAGAGAGTCTTTTAAGACTAAAAAACCATCTTTTGCCAGGTCTCCATATTCTTTTCCCTTTTCATGCTCCCTTATTATTTCTTCATAGCTCATCTCCTTTTCCTTTCCAAGAGGTATAAATCTTCCTTCTCTTTCAACACAATACCTAATTGGCGGCCTTACTTTAGATAGATCGTGGAGCCCAGCTGCTATTTTCCTTCTTTTCCTTCCAAGGGTCTCTGAGAGCGTTTCTATAGAGTTAACGACTTCTCTCTTGACTTCTTCATTCATCTCTAACTTTGCGTAAAGTGCATAAATAAAAGGTCTTACTTTGCTTACTTCCTTCTCTACTTCTATGGATCCAAAAACATCGCTGCCTAGCTCATACGAATATCTTTTGCTTCTATGCAAGAAGTTCTTTAAGCTTCTTGAAAACCCAATTATGGAAAACAAGTCTGGCCTATTTGAGTATATTTCTAAGCTGACCTTCTCTTTGTCTATTCCTTCTACAGATACTCCCATTTTTTCAATTTCCTCAACAAGCTTTCTGTCATCTAATTCAAACCCGAGGATTTCAAAGAGCCTTTTCTTATCAAATCCGACGGATACCATGCCTACAACCCATTTGCCTTAGAAATCCAGGAAATGCTTGGTTCGTAAATCTCGCTCAATGACCTAACTTCTTTGTTTCTAATCATAAGTATCCTTTCCAACCCTAGTCCCCATGCTAGCACTCTAACCTTTTTCCTTCTTATCCCTGTTATCTCTTGCCTAACCATCCCTGCCCCTCCAAGCTCGAGCCATTCGCCTCTTTCTTCATAATAGGTCCTTACCTCAACGCCAGGTTCTACGAAAGGAAAGTATACTGGGACAAACTTCACCTTGATTCCAAAGTGCTTGTAAAATCCCTCCAGGAGCCAGAAAAGGTTTGATATCGTTATGTCTTTACCTATCATTATTCCATCAGTTTGGTAAAATTCTGTGTAATGCCTATAGTCTATGTTTTCGTTTCTGAAGACTCTTCCTACGGTGAAGAACTTCAGGGGCCTTCCTTTCCTTATCTCCTCGCTCCTTATGCCGCTCAATATTGAATGTATCTGCATTGCAGAGACTGCAGTATTGTGAGTCCTTAAAAGGGCAGCGCTTGCTATGGACCTGTTCCACTTCTCTTTCCATCCCTTTCTATGCACCCTGCCTATTCTTCTCACTTCTTTTTCTTCTGCTTCAATCTGGATTGTTTTTGGATTTTTCAAGAAGAAAGTATCCATCATGTCCCTTGCAGGATGGTCTTGGGGTGTAAATAGATAATCGAAGTTCCAAAAAGAAGGCACTATTATCGGACCTTCAACCTCTTCGAATCCCATTCTTATATATGCTTCTTTCACTT
>JAVZOJ010000007.1:0-17592 GCA_038882355.1 Candidatus Micrarchaeaceae archaeon
TCTCTTCTTTATGACTGGAACCTCTACGTCCGTTCCTGTGGGCTTAAGAAGCGTCCTCTTTTGATTGTCGAATAGACCTATTCCAGTTATCCTGACTTTAGCTGCGCCGTGCTTCCCAGGTTTCGAAAAGTCTAGCTCTACAATTCTGCAAGGCTCGCCGTCTATAATTATGAACCTGCCTTCTTTAAGGGTATTTGTAGACTCATATAGTACATCCTCAGCCATAAAAATCACATGTAAGATAATATGGCTGATAATTTATAAAAGGATTAAGCTTTTGCTGCCACCACGCCTAACAGCGCGTTCCTTGCCAATTGGAACAAAAGGTGCGCTTCCAATTACTGCAAAGCCTTTGCAATGATTTTGAACGCTACTTTCTGGCTTTTGCTTTCGTCGCATTTTCGCTTGCTGCATTGGCTTCGTCATTGGCATATCCAGCAAGGGTCTTGCGCTATGCTTTTCCATTCAGCATTTTGTAGGCCTTTGTTATCTCTTTGGCCAGGGATATATCTCTCCACGTCAATCTGTTTTCGCTATGCGTAAAAAGTTCAAAGTGCAGCTTATTGTAAGAAATCCTTATATCAGGGTGGTGGTCCATAAGCTCAGCAATTTTCGCAACCTTGTTCACAAATTTCATCGCTTCTGAAAAATCTTTCAATTCATAGTCGACCATAAGCTTGTTCCTTTTTACATACCATCCTTCGCCCTTCAGGCTCTCTATCTCTTTTCCTTTCATGCAAACACTTCCAGAAATATCCATGATTTCATTTGAAAGGTCTATATAATTAGACTTCTTCAACCTTAAAATATTCAACGCTTCATCGGCATCTATCCCTGACATCGCCTCGTGCACTACTTTATAATGCATTCTGGCGGCTTCTCCGCAGTAATCGAGAGCCTCGCAAATCAAGTTGCTCTTTATTTTATTCGGCCCATACTTTCTTCTTCTTAGCCTTCTCTCTAGCTCTTTTATGTGCTCTCTCAGCACTATAACCTTTGAGCCTTTTATATGCATCTCGCAGAAAAGATGGCCGTCAAACACCAAACTGTTTTCTTTTTTGGCAATCTTCTCTGCGCCCTTCTTCAATTTTTTTATGCTTACTATTAATGCATCATCCTTTCCTATTATTGCATTTGAGGCCTTTGCAAGGTCTAATGAGTTTACATACACAGCCCCTATTCTTTTTGAAAGCTTTTTCGCTAGCGTCGTCTTTCCAACGCCGGGCGTTCCTGTAACCACTATAATGGTTTTCATAAAGCTAGTCCTATTAGAGAAGCGGCATCCCTTATCGCAGACTTTGCCTCTTCTGCATCCATATATGAAAAAGCAACAGGGCTCTGGGGAAGAGACAGAGTCGCAATTATTCTAAACGCACTTCCTATGAACGCCCAGGATCCGACTTTGAAATCAGAAATATTATAAGACAAATCTAAAATGATGTCTGAGCCATTGAGCAATTTGTCAAAAAGCTGGCTTGTCTGCTCTTCGGCCTGCACATATATTTCAAGAAGCTGCTCCCTTGAGTTTACGTATGCGTTGCGCATGAAGATTTTGTTGTGTGAAGAGGAAAAAGATGATATCTTTTCATCGAGCATCTTTCTATACGCATCTACCTTCTCCATGTCACTAAAAAATTTCTCTTTCTCTTCTTTCATATTTGACAAAATCTCGTCAAGCATAGAGTCTATCTTTTCCAAGTACTTTCTTACTCCTGACCCAATCCTCTCGTTTCCTAAAAATGAAGAAGGGTCATTTAGAAAGTCAAGCAACGAAAACCCTATCTCTTCTTTATATCTGTAGTTTACTACATATAGAAACGTATTGCTCTCAAACTTGTTTTCATCTAGCATAATAATCTTTTCTTATAAAAAGATATAAAAGATGGTGCTCCCTATCGAAGAAAGGATCTGGAAAAATGTAGAAGCGAGGTCTGGACGCAAAGAAGAAGGCAGATTAATCACGGGCGAGCACAATATCATGCTTTCGCGTTTATTTTAGGTGCAAAGGTCGATGGAGGAAAGAGTGGCGAAGGAAGGATTGGCGACGATAAAGATAAAAGAAGGGGTATTTTTTAACAAAGAAATGAAAAATAACAGAGACATATCAGTGTTGTTTGTCAAATCAATGGAGAAGGAAGACAAGAGCGCCTTAGACGCCACTACAGCTACTGGAATAAGAGGGATAAGGTACATACTTGAAGCAGGGGCAAAAGATGTTGTTTTTCTAGACAAAAACGAGAAGGCAATAGAGAACTGCAAGGAGAACCTAGCGCTAAATTCTCTGCAAGGAGCTGTGGTGAACACGGGAATCTGCGAGTATGCGCATCAAGAAAGCAGGAAGTTTGATGTGATAGACATAGATCCATTTGGGAGTCCTGCAAACATGATTGAATGCGGCATAAAGTTGGCGCATGACAAATCAATGCTCCTCATAACTGCGACAGATACTGCTGTGCTTTGCGGAGCGGAGCACTCTGCATGTATAAAAAACTACTTTGCATACCCGCTTCACAACCACTTATGCAAAGAAGTAGGAATAAGGATACTTCTCTCCAAGGTGGCAGAATCGGCTTCGAAGCACAATTTTGGAATAAGGCCTTTAGTAAGCATATCTGAGAAGCATTACTTCAGAATAATAATAGGCCTGGAGTACGGAGCTGTGAATGCAATAACAAGTGCAAAGAGCATAGGATTTGTAAACTCTTGCTCCTCTTGCGGATACTTCTCTTACGGAAAGATTGACAAGTTTGAAAGGGAAGAGACCTGCGTGTTCTGCAAAAGACCCAACCTATTTGCAGGGCCAATTTGGCTAGGCCCTATAAAAGACCAGAAAACCTTGGAATCTGTGAAAAGTGCAGGAAACAGGCTTTTGGAAGAAATAAAGAAGGAGATCAATGTCCCATTCTTTTACTCATTAGATGTTTCTTCAAAGTTTAGAAGGAGGAGCTCTCTATCTAGGGAAAAGGTCATAGAAGCGCTGAGAGAAAGGTCTTTTTCTGCCTCAGCAACACATATAGACCCGAAAGGAATAAGAACAGACGCAAGCATAAAGGAGTTTTACGAAGAATTTGATAAAATAAGATAGGAAGCCACAACTTTTGTTGCTCGCTCCTCTCATAGATTTGATTCATTGTTGATTTGCCATAGATGCAGGTGAATAGGAAGCAATAAAAGCTTCACTACCTATGAAAAAGAAACATTGGCTTGTAGGCATAACTTAAAATATTAGTATTATAAAAAATTATACAGAATTTATAACGCTGATTTGATGGCTTCCGAAAGAAAAAGCGAAGAAAATAAGCAACAAAGCTCATTGGGCATAGTAAGACTCGCAGGAAGAGATGTACGGGGAGATTTGAGAATAGACAGGGCGCTTGCCGAGGTGAAGGGAATAGGACACAACCTTGCAGCTGCGCTCGTGAAAAGGCTGTATGAAAGAGAAGGAATAGATAAAAATGCAAAGATAGGAGAACTTGATGAAAAACAGTTGGAAAGCGTCGAAAAGATTATAAAGGACCCGAAATCTTACAACATAATGCCTTATCTGCTCAATAGAAGGAAGGATAGAGAAACTAAAGAGGACATGCTTCTCGTAGGTACAGACCTTATTGTCAAGACGAAGCAAGACATAGACTATGAGATAAAGATACAGAGTTGGAGAGGATTCAGGCACCAGTATGGCCAGAAAGTCAGAGGACAAAGGACAAGATCTACAGGAAGGACCGGAATAGCAGTAGGAGTCATGAAAAAAGCAGCAAAGGAGGCTGCAAAAAAGGAAGAAGAAAAGAAGTGATAATATGGGCTCTCCTAGAAGATTAAGAAAGAAGTATGAAAGGCCAAAAGAAATGTGGGACATAGCCAGGATAAAGGAGGACCACGCATTGGTAGAGGCATATGCCTTGAAGAATGAGAGCGAATTGTGGAAAGTCCAGAGCGAAATAAGAAGGATAAGGAGGAATGTAAGGGAGATACTTTCCGGAAAGTTGAGAGAAGAAGTTGGAAAGGAAATAATTAGAAGGCTCGCAAGACTTGGGATTGTAAATGAGGAGTCTTCTCTAGAGGCCCTCTTTGAGCTCAAGCCAGAGCAGTTCTTGGAGAGAAGGTTGCAAACATTGGTGTTCAAGAAAGGCCTTGCGTCTTCTTTGAAACAGGCAAGGCAGCTTATAACGCACGGATTTATCAGCATAAAAGGAGTGAAGGCAAGAATTCCTGGATATCTTGTAAAGAAAGACGAAGAAAGCATGATAGGCTATTATAAGCCCATAGAGATTGTAACAAAGGCAAAAGGAAATGAGGCTGGTTCGAATGGCTGAAAAGAAGAGGAAAGAAAAGGTAAAGGCGCCAGATCAAAAGAAGGCAGAGATCTCATATGAAGAAGAGGTAGCAAATGCGCAACAAAGGTCAAAGAGAAAAGGCACAAGGTGGGGCGTTGCCCACATCTACTCGTCTAAAAACAACACAATAATAACAATCACAGACCTCTCTGGGGCTGAGACGATTGCCGCAGCGAGCGGAGGGGTCATCGTTGACGCAGATAGGGAAGAAGGCTCACCGTTTGCTGCGATGCAAGCGGCGTTTAAGGTTGCATCCCAAGCAATAGAAAAAGGCGTGACACATTTGAACATTAAGATAAGGGCTCCTGGGGGGCATGGCCCAAAAACCCCTGGCGTCGGAGCTCAAGCGGCAGTGAGGGCCCTTGCAAGGAGCGGCTTCAAGATAGGAAGCATAGAAGACGTAACCCCAATACCTACCGATACTACAAAAAGGCCTGGAGGAAGAAGGGGAAGAAGAGTATAGTCAAACAAAGAGAAAGAAGCAATAAGAACAAGTGGCACAAACAGATTGTCATCAATGCTCCCTTTGCTTATGGCCTCTGCTATTGAGGCAACGAGTGAGAATATCGGAGAAAGAGCACCTATAAAGAAATAGCCCAAAAAAGAGCATATGGCGAAATTTGACAAAACTCCCTCTAAGCTCTTATTTTTATTAAAAGGCAGCTTTCTCCTTCCAAAGCTGCTTCCTACAATTGTAGCCGCAGAATCACCTATAAATGTCGCAGAAAGAGAAAATAAAGCATATCTAGTTGGAAGAAAAAGAAGCAATAGCAGTGTTCCCAAGCCAAGCATGAACGCACCTTGGCCAAAGACAGAGAAAGGCCTCTCAAGCTCTCTCATCCTTGAAAGCCTCTCGCTTCTTAGAGAAAAGTATAGTATGAGCGGAGAAGCACTAGCAAAGCAAAGGAGCATAAAATAAAGAAGAGCTTTGGAGAAAAGGAGAAGAAGAATAGCTATTACGCCAAAGAAGATTTGCAGCACATCCCTCTCCACTTCCATCTTTCTGGTTCCTGTTCTCTGCCTTCCAAAAAACCTAAAAAAGTTAATAACCATGCCTACCAGAAGGAATACAATTAGCACAGAAAGCCCATTTTTCATAAGAAGAGAAAGAAGTATTGAGGCAAAAGAGGCAAAAGAGGAGTATATGGAATATTTGGAGTTTGTCCTCAAAGAATAAAACAAAAAGTCGAATATGACCACATATGAAATCGAAACAATAAAGTTATATCCGAAAAGATGTAGCAGGAGCGAGAATAATATGTCAACTGCTATGAAAAGAGCTGCCTCGAACCTTTCCTTTTTGAACCTGAGAAATATGCATGTTGCAGCAATAAAAAGAAGGATAATTGGATCAATCATCCAGATCAACTAAATTAAGTATATTGCTATTGCCGCAAATATAAAGCCTGCAACGATCACAAAAGGAATCACCTTCTTTGCTAGGAATATGACCTGCCTGCTCACCTCATATATCTTCTTTTCCATGTCTTCGCCCCATACTTTTACCTTGAGCTTTGAAGAAGAAAAAGAAAAACTGCACTGAGATAGGTTTGACTTTGCCTTTTCAAACATTTTGTAGAGTTCTTTTATGCAATCGTTTGCACTGGTATGCCTGCCAAAGACGTTGCTCTCATTCAAAGACAGGGCGTTCACTTCATGCGTATCAGTCGTTGCAGTCTCACACCAATAGCCCTTCTTTGAAAAGAAGTCTACAATCTTTCTCCTCATGCTAGGCAGCATGTTGTTTGAATCTATATAAACAATGCAAAGCTTCTCATTCTTAGTATGGAAAAGAAGCAGGGAAGCATAGCCGCTGCCAAGGTCTTTGGGTTTTCCCAAGGCAAGAGCGAGCTTTTCTGAATAGGACCCAAAAAGCAGAGGTTCCATGCTCTTCTTTTGAAGGTCTCTTGCCATCTCTTCGATTGCCCTTTCATATTCCTTTTCATACTTACAACCCTCGAAAACGCCTTTCTTGTCGTACTGCGAAGCACTCTCGTACCTAGAATTATGCGCATCGACAAGTATAACCTCTTTCCCCATGAGCTCAGATAAACGCCTTGAAAGCCTGTCTCCTACGCCTTTTTCTATGTCTTCCGTAACAAAAGGCGCCCTAGAGAGGAAAAGAAGTATGCACTTCTCGAGCTCTATTCCTATAGCCCTGGAATTGTTGAACTTTCCGAATCCTATCCTTCCTCTGCTTTGTGCACCAGTGGAGCTCTTGATACTCTTCTCTGCAGACTTCCAAATTTTGTATATCTCTTCGCTGCTTGAAGGGTTATAGTCAAGATTTACAGAAGTGTGTATTATTACAGGATCTGCGCCCATAAGCTTTATTTTTTCGCCAAAGTACTTTGTTGCTATGCTCCCTCCTACGCCAGCATAGGGGCCGAAGTGGATTGATGGATTTAGGAAAACGCATGAGAGCGTTCCGTTCTTCCTAGCAACAAGTGTTTGTAGAGTTACTTCTTTGGTGTGTCCATTTTCATACATTTTCTTCGGCTCTATTGCGACATTGAACAACCATTGAGTGACCATCGGCACAAATACCTCTAGGCTCCCTACGCCAAGAATCTTCTTCGAAGGCCTGTTTATAAAGAATATAATGAAATATATGACCAATGCGAAGGTAGCCATTCCTATTGTAAGCTTAAGGAAGATTAGCCTTACAGGAAGCACTGAATTGAACAAATATACGCTCAGAAATGTGGAGAACAAAACGTTGAGGACTGGATGCCACATTGCAGTGATCATCTTCATCCTTTTTTGGAGTATAAAAAAAGAGATAAAAAGCCAATATGCGTACACCCCTGCATTTCCGAGTATGATTGGAATATATGCTATTGCCACGTTCTTTGTCAAAATAAAAAGGAATGATGAGAGAAATATAAAGAAAGAATAGGGGACTTCAATGATAAAAGAGCTGAACAAAAGGTGCTTTAGCTTCAGCCTTGGAATAATGATCTTATATATTGCCGCAGTTATCAATGTAGGAAGAGACACTGCAATAAACCCTGCATATGCGCCTAATGAAGCAAAGTCTATCGTGCTTAATGCCCTCAGTCCATATATGATGAACCCAGAGACTACTCCTGTGGCTAATCCAAGGAATATGGTCAGAAGAAAGACCACGCTCTGGCGTGGAATATTTAATGCAAAATACTTGGAATATTTTGTAAAGTTCTTTGGGCTTTTTTCCATGAAACCTATCTGCCAAATCTTCGCGTCCTAGAAGAATAGTCAAGAAGCGCATCTTCTAGGTCTCTTTTGTCAAAGTCAGGCCAAAGCTTGGGTGAAAAGTAAAGCTCTGAATATGAGCACTGCCATGGCAGAAACCCTGAAAGGCGAAGCTCTCCTGAGGTCCTTATCACCAAATCCATGTCTGGAATCTCTTTTGAAGACAAAAAGGACTTAAAGGTCTCCTCATTTATCCTGTTGAAAGGTATGTGTTGCCTTGCAATCCTTATTGCTGCATGGACTATATCGTTTCTCCCTCCATAACCTATAAGCAAGAATATCCTTCTTTCTTTATATTTAGAAGTTTCCGCCTCCACTTTCTTTAGCCTTTCAAAAAGCGACTTTGGAATAAGGGACCTGTCCCCTACAATCTTCAGTGCTGCTTTATTTTTGTGGAGCCTGCCAATTATTTCCCTGTCTCTTGCCACTCTGCTGTATATTCTAAATAGGGCATCTTTTTCTTTCTTTTCCCTATAAACATTCTCTGTTGAGAATGCCCAGACTGATATGTTTTTAACGCCTTTTTCAAGACACCATTCACTAAAGTCTATAAACTTCTTTACGCCCCTACTATATGCCTGAGCTATTGAAAACCTGTGACTTCTTGCCCACCTCCTGTTTCCGTCAGGTATGAGGCCTATGCTCAGAGGAATGTTTTCCAACAAAATATCACACTATATAAGGATATTCTATGATAAATAATAAAAACTATACGTGTTTTGAAGCTTTGCCTCTTATTTGGAAACATTGGAAACAATAAAAATAAAAGAGAGAATTGAAAAAGAATAACAATGGACCTCGTAAAAATCTTGGCGAAGAAGTGGATTGCAGGAAACACGCTTGAAGATGCGTTGCTTTACTGCAAAAAGTTAAGAGAAGAGGGCATTTATTCGATTGTAAACTTTTTAAGCGAGCAGCTTGTTGAGGAAGAGCTGATTGATAAAACAATGGGCGAATACAGCAATGCGATAGAGAGACTAGATCCTGAATACGCTTCGATTGCCGTCAAGCTTACCCAGATAGGGCTGAAAAGAAGCAAAGAAGAAGCAGAAAGCAGGCTAAAGGGACTGCTTGACAGAGCAGAAGAGAGAAGCATACAAGTCTGGATAGATATGGAAGAGAAAGAGTACATAGAGCCGACCCTGGAAATATATGAAAGCTGCAGAAGAAAAGGATTAGGCATATGCATACAGTCATATTTGGAAAGAAGCAAAAGTGACATAGAGAGGCTGTGCAGAATTGGAGCTGAAATAAGGCTTGTCAAGGGGGCATATACTGGCGAAGGATATGAAAACAGAAAAGACGCAACGAAAAACTATTACTTTTTGCTAGACTATCTTTTTGAGCATGCGGAAAAGTTTACCGTTGCTACGCACGACAAGAAAATAATAGAATATGCGATAAAAAGGAATGATGAAATGAAGAAGGACATTACATTCGCAATGCTAAAAGGCGTCAAAGAAGGGCTAGCCAAAAGCCTGGCAAAAAGCCACAAAGTGGCAATATATGTGCCGTATGGCCCAGGCTGGCTTCCTTATGCATTGAGAAGAATAAAAGAAGGCAGCCTTCTCAGGCTTTTGATATAGTGGTTTTTATGTACGAAGATGATATAAGAATAGACACAAGACACGGCGCGATGCACGCAAATATAATAAAAAAGGGCAGACTTCCAATATTCTTTATCCATGGGCTTGGAGCAAGTATGAGTTCCTGGAATAGGCTTGTAGAAAACTTTGAAGCAGACTGCTCCCTGATACTTATCGACATGATCGGCCATGGCGAATCAGACGCTCCAGAAATAGATTATACAGTAAAGGTGCAAGAAGATGCCTTGATCGACCTTTTGTCTTCGATGAACTTAAAGCCTGAGAGCGCAGTTTTCTTTGGGCATTCTTATGGCGGCTGGGTTTCGATGAGGATTGCAATAGATTACGGCGCAAAAGCTCTGATATTAGAAGATGCAGTAGGGATGCAAAGCTACTTTGATTCGATTAACTACCAAGAAAATAATGAAGAGGTCGCGAAGGAAGCAAAGATACTGGGAGCCAATGAGCGCGTAATAAGGAGCATCATTTACAATAGGAAAGAAGGCATGGTTAAAGAAGAGGAGCTCAGTAGAATCGCTTGCCCCACAAAGATAATTTGGGGAGGAGAAGACAAGCTAATAAGCCCAGAGTTCGCAAAGATCCTAAATAAGAATATCAAGAATAGCAGCCTCTCCATAATAGATGGAGCAGGGCATGTACCACACTACACGCATCCTGAAGAAGTTAAAGAAGAAATATACAAATTTATCCAGAGCATTGGAGTTTGAAGAAGCAATTCAAAATGCTTCCCCTAACAGTCCTTGCTTATTCTTGGGAGCTACTTTTGCAGACTTTCTTCTGCGCCCTCTTTGCGTGGGCCTTCTCAATCCTCCTTATTCTTGCTGCATATGCGGAGTCGCTTTATCCATTCGACCAGTAACCTATTCTCTTTCATACAACTACTGCTCTTCTATACTTCGGCTTTGTAACCAAATTCAAATGCCTATTTTTTGAAATGCTTGATTTAGATGGTCAGCACATAGCTTGGATTTGGGCAAATCTAAATTTTTATTGGAGACGGCAAAACCACAATAATCGGGCCCGACGGGATTCTCAATCTATTTGAACCCGTGACCATCACCTTAGGACGGTGCTGCTCTGTCCAAGCTGAGCTACGGGCCCATTAAGATTTTCCTTGCAAAACTTTTATAGATTACACCTATGCAAAGCAATTTATTTTTCTTACCACCTATTTTACACATGAATCCTATAGCAAACGCATTTGGTAAATTAAACACCAAAATATTCGAGATACCTGAAGAATTTGAATGGATTAATTCAAAAAGGATAAAGGTTGAAGAGCTGAAGTCGCACGTAGTAGTATTCGACTTTTGGACTTATTGCTGCATCAACTGCATACACATGGTCCCAGTGCTAAGAAAGGTAGAAGAAAAATACAAAGGGAAGCCGGTTGTAGTGATAGGAATACATTCTGCAAAATTCAGCGAAGAGTCTGAAAAGAAAAATATAGAAGAGGCAGTAAAGAAGTATGGAATAAGGCACCCAATAATAGTGGATAAAAATATGAGAATATGGGACTCATACGGGATAGACGCATGGCCCACAATATTGATATTTGGGCCTGACGGAAAGATCATATTTAGAAAGGCTGGTGAAGCAGAAGAAAAAGAAATTGAAGATGCGATAGACAAGGCACTAAAGGAGAATAACCTAGAGCAAAGCAGAGGAATTGAATATCTCAACGAAGGCGTTGAAGAAGACTCTTTTCTTAGATATCCAGGAAAGATTTCAATAAGAGACGATGGGCTCATGGCAATAAGCGACTCGAATCACAACAGAATATTGATTGTTGACATAAGCGAAAACCAAGTGAAGAAAGTATATGGAGGCAGAGAAGGATTTGAAGACGGAGATGAAAAGACATGCAAGTTTAATAAGCCGCAGGGCGTTGTTTGGGCGGATGACATAATATATGTGGCAGATACAGAAAACCATGCCATAAGGGCCATAGACTTCTCTTTTGACAAAGTGTATACAGTAGCAGGAAAAGGAGTAAAAGGAAGCTACCCATCTTCTGGTTTGAATTCGCTGCTGAATTCTCCATGGGACTTGGCGTTCGACGGAAAAAACATATTTATAGGAATGGCGGGATTTCACCAGATATGGAAGCTAGATTTGGATACCAAGATATGTGGCCCTTATGCAGGCATAGGATATGAAAATATACTTGACGGTGAGCTGGAAAGAAGCATGTTTGCACAGCCAAGCGGAATAGACTTTGACCTAGGATCTTTGGCCGTAGCAGACAGCGAATCTTCTTCGATAAGGATTATAAGCAAAGGCTATGTAAGCACAATCTCTGGAAAGGGGCTCTTTGAATTCGGGTATAAAGATGGAAGTGTAAAAGAGGCGTTGTTCCAGCATCCCATGGGAATATGTAAAAGAGGCGAGAAGATATATGTAGCAGATACCTACAATAATGCAGTCAGGGAAATAGACCTTAAAGAGAAGGTTGTTAGAAGCATCATTGCTAAAGAAGGCTCAATCTGCAAATTTGGAGACCCCGAATGCGATACATTAGGACTTTATGAGCCTAACGACGTTGAGTTGTTTGATAACAAAATATACATAGCAGACACCAACAACCATTTAATAAGATACTTTGATCTCGAAAGCAAGGTGTTGAAGACCTTAACTTTTTCAAACCAGAATGCCTTGCCTTGAGACACGTGGATAGCCATATTTTTCTGCCTTCATCGAAGGCCCTTTGGGCGATGACCACAAGCACTGCACGTTGCCTGCAAACAAAAGCAACGCGATAGTAGAGTTTTTTCTGCATCTTGAGGCAACATCATGCGCTTTTGCATAATTATTTATATATTTGCTTTATGTTATCTTAATCGCTGATGGCGTACAATTCCCTTGCCAAGCCAAGGGCTCATGCCAGGAGAGCCAAGATTAAATGCACTTCTTGCCATGGAACAATGTAGAGAAGGAAGTGGATGCAAAATACATAGTAATGGGGGTAAAGGATGAAAGCGGGTCAAGGTCTATGAGAAAGGGGGCAAAGCTGGGCCCAGACAGCATAAGGAAAGCTGCTTATGAAATGGACATGGTGATAAGGCACGGCGCCTACTCAGTCTTTGAGATAGAAAAAAGGAAAGTAAAAAGAGAATCGATTGACATAGGCAACTTAGAAAAAGAAAGAGTTGAAAAGAAAGTAAGGCAGATAGTAAGCAGTGGAAGGCTTCCTATAGTTTTGGGAGGCGACCATTCAATAACTTCGAAAGTCCTTAAAGGAATCGGCTCAGTAAAGGGAAAGATAAGCCTCATATACTTGGATGCGCACCCTGACATGATAAGCTCTTCCTCGAATTACTATGGCTCTGTGGTATACGACTCGTTGGAGTACATAGACCCTAAAAGGAGCATCATTGTGGGTGTAAGGGCGCCAGAAGATGAAGAACTGGAGAATATGAAGAAAACAAGGTTAAAGGCAGTATTTTGGCATGAATTCGAGAAAGGCATAGACCATGTAATAAGGAGAATAAAGTCAACAATAAAAGGAGAAGCGTACCTTTCAATAGACCTTGACTGCCTAGACCCTTCTTTTGCTCCAGGGGTTAGCACCCCTTCTCCGGGAGGAATGACTTCAAGAGAGCTCCTTTACATAATAAGGAATATAAGCAGAAAATGCATAGGCATGGATGTTATGGAAATGAATCCAAACTACGACATTAATGGAAGCACTGCGCACATCGCTGCAAGATGCGTAATGGAATTTATATCTTCAGGCGGTTCTCTTGAAACCTGAATGGCTTTCAGTAAAGCCCATAAAAAGCGGCAAGTATGAAGAAGTAAGAAACACGCTTCTCTCGCTTGGAATCAATACTGTTTGCACAGAGGCAAGATGCCCAAACCTTGATGAATGCTGGAGCAGCGGCACAGCAACATTTATGGTGATGGGAGAGATATGCACAAGAGGTTGCAGGTTCTGCTCAGTTTCAAAGATGGCAAGAGGCACGAGCCTGGACAAAAGCGAGCCAGAAAGGATTGCTGAAGCAGTAAGGAGATGGGGGCTCAGCTACGTCGTAATAACTTCAGTGTGCAGGGATGACCTTGAAGACCAAGGCTCACGCCACTTTGCCGAATGCATAAAGAGAGTAAAGGAAAAGAATCCTGGAACCATTGTTGAGGTCCTCATTCCAGACTTTCAGGGAAAAAGGGAGCTCATAGAGAACATAATAGAAGCAGGACCTGAAGTGATAGGCCACAACGTTGAGACTGTTAGGAGGCTGAGCAAACATATAAGGGATAGAAGGGCAGATTATGACAGGTCAATAGGTGTACTCAAGTATGTGAAAGACGCTTGCAAAAAAATATATACGAAGTCTGCCATTATGCTTGGATTGGGCGAGAGAAGAGAAGAGGTCATATCCACGATGAAGGACCTGCGCTCAGCAGGGGTAGACTTCCTGTGCATAGGCCAATACCTTAGGCCTTCTAAATTTCAAGCTGAAGTCAAGGAATACATAGAGCCAAGGGTTTTTGAAGAATATAAAAAAATAGGAATTGATATGGGATTCAGGTATGTAGCTTCAGCGCCTTTTGTGAGAAGCTCTTACAAAGCCGGAGAGATGTTTGCAGAATCTTTGGCTCAGCGCTCAAAATTCCAGGAATAGGAGGCGTATTTTTCAATAAGCTCCTTGCTCTCCTCCACCTCTTTTTCGCTCAAGCCTTCGATTGCGTATTCTTTGCCCTTTGAAAATGAAGAAAGCAATGACCTATAAAGCTCATCCATGCTCGCCCTGCTGAAATTCTTTACGGAAGTAACCCTTTCTTCAGGAGAAGCTATCCCTTTGTCTGAAAGCTTCTCTTTTCCAACTCTCAGGACCTTAAACATCATAGGATCTAGATCATACAATATAGTTCCGTGCTGAAGCATCACATTTCCTTTCCTTGCCTGCGCATTTCCGGAGATTTTCTTTCCGTTGACGGTTATGTCATTGATTGGAGAAAAAGACGCAGTTATCCCCAATGAATAGAGGGCGTCAACAATCCAGCCGCATATCTCTCTATAAGTGCCCATGATGTCTTTGAACTCTTCTTCTCTTGAAATGACGCTGTACGTTATTTCTCCAAAAGAGCTGTGGAATACAGTTCCTCCGCCAGTGATGCGCCGTACATAGTCTATTCCATTGCTTTTGCATGCTTCTATGTCCACCTCTTCTTCCATAGACTGAAACCTTCCTATAGAAACAGCGCTTGGCTTCCACTTGTAGAATCTTATTGTGCTCTTTCCTCCATTCCTAACGCTGTTCATTATTGCCTCGTCTATGCCCATATTCTCGTAGGCATTATGCACTTCTAGTTCAATAATCCTCCACAATTCATGCGCCCGCGGCTTTCTCTATAGCATATATAAGATCTTCTTCATTCAAACCTACAAGGACTGCATTTCTTCTCTTTAGCTCGCTCCTTACCAACAGCTCTATGGTTTCCTTTTTTATCTCCTTCCCCTTAAGCGCCTTTTCCAATTCAAAGATTGCCTCTTCAGGGTAGGCGAAGAAATCTCCCAATATCTTTATGTCGTTTATCGTTTTGCTACCTTCTACTATTACTTTTACCAGTTTGCCTCCTTTTATTTTCTTTTCGAAAGTGGCCATTTCAACAAACATTTAAAGCGCGTGGCATTCTGTGCGCTTGGATTGATGCTTTTTGCCGCAAGCAAAAAGCCACTCTTTCGGATAGCAGGGCGCTCTTTGGCAAAGGCCTGCATTGCATGCTGCCAGGCTTCTGCGCATATTCAGAGTGCTTCTCGCATTCACTTTATCGCCCAATATAATATTTTGTCCTTGCTTTATAGTTCTGTTCACATGTCTCATCCAACGCTTTTATTCCTTTTTATTTCCTACGCAATGTATAGGAGTCATAAAACCACTTATGCGCATTAGAGCCATAGGGCAAACCTGCTGCACGTGCAAAATTTCAATCTGCAATGAGGTAACTCCCCTCTGCGAAAACTTAAAAAGCAAGCAAGAGATAATTAATCATGGATGAAAGCATCGGCGAAGTCCAAAGAAGCGAAGAAGAGGCCAAGAAGATTGTAGAAGAGGCAGAAAAGAAGGCAAAAAGCATAGCAAACAGAGCTGCAATAAAAGGGGAGGAGATTGCAAAAAAGATAATAGATAGGGCTATTCAAAAGTCCAATGAAATAGAGAAAGAAAAAGTAAAGGAAGGCGAAGAAGAGGCCAAGAAGATTGTAGAAGAGGCGAAAAAGGCTGCCAGGGAAGAAGAAAGCAAGAAGATCAGCAAGAAGAAGCTGGAAGAGATCATAAGCAAGATAGAAAAGTCCATAGGGCTCATCGAATAGAAGAGAGATTGGAATGGGAATCCTCTATCCTGAAAAGATGGCAAAGTTAAGGGTCATTTGCATAGAGAAGTATGCAAAGAAAGTAATCGACTCTTTGTATGAGGAGGGCGTAGTTGACTTGAGGAAGAGCAAGGAGGAATTGGAGGAATATCTTGCCAAAGAAGAGCAATCTTTCATTGTTGAATCTCTATTGAAAGTCGAAGGGGCAATTTCCATCATCGGAATAGAGAGGGAAAATAGCAATGAAATAGGCATAGAAAAGATAAAGAATGAAATGGAGAAAATGAGCAGGATTATAGATAAAGTATTTGAGCTTGAGGAAAGGAAGAAGAGCCTGAAGAGTGAGCTTTCTTTGATAAATGAAGCAAGAAGGATAAGCGAGGCTTTCATAGGCTTGGATATTGACTTTTCAAAATTGGAAAGCAGATATGTAGAATATAGATGCAACGTGGTTAAAAAGAACAAGATAGAGAAAATATTGAAAATGGCTAATCCTGTCAAGTATTACATAGGCAACTATGGAGAGAAAAGCCTGATTTTATTGTCAGTATGGAATAAAGGGGATGAAGGAAAAGAAATAGGAGGGGAAGAGATAGATTTGAGGAATAGGTATCTCTCTTCAACTCCTAGTGCGTGCGTAAAAGAGTGCAACGAAAGGGAAAAACAAATAAAGGAGGAAATTGAGGGAATAGAGAGAGAAATTAATGGGTTTAAAAAGTATGCAAAGCAATTGAATTTGCTAAGAAGTTCGTTAATTGCTGAGAAGGAAAAGGCAGATGCGCTTTCAATGCTAAAGAAGACAAAAAAGACTATACTGCTAGAGGGCTGGGTGCCTGAAGAACATTGCGACAAATTGGAGAAGCTGCTGAATCAACTGTGCGAAGGAAAGATAGTCGTAGAGGTGCTAAAAGACGAGGAACTGGCACCTACATATATAAAGTCAAGCAGGATTCTAAGGCCTTTCGAATACCTGCTCCATTTCTACTCTACTCCAAGAAGCGACGAAATAAATCCGCTTCTGGCATTCTTCATATCCTTCATAATATTTTACGGCATGATGGTTTCTGATGTAGTATATGGGCTCATATCTTTTGTGCTCGCATTGTTTATCTCTAAGAAGACCAACCCAGATGGATTGATGCACAATGCGGCAAAGGTGTGGGAATATTCTGCTATATCTGCGATTGTATTTGGAATTGCTTCGAACGAGTATCTTGGATTTTCACTTGGCCAACCTTTTTCATCTTTCAAGATTTTTGATTGGATAAAGAACACAACATTGATCGCAGGAATAAGCGTATTGTTTGGAATCGTACAGGTGTGCATAGGCCTTGCGTTTGGCTTTGTCAACAAATACAAGCACGGTGAGAAAAAGCTTGCGTTTGGAAGGCTATTTGGCATTCTATCAATACTGTTCGGCTCTGTTTCAATATCAAGCCTGTTTTTTTCGATGCTCCCCTCTTCTTATGCCCTGCCTTTTGGAGTTGCTGCAGCAATCTCTTTGGCCTTATGTGGCGTATTGAGCGGAATAGAGGCTTCTGAACTTACAAACTTAATAACACATCCGTTGAGCTATGCAAGGCTCATGGGCTTTGGATTAGGGAGCATAATTATTGCCTCTTTAATAGACCAGGCGTTTATGCCAAAGCCAGGTGAGGGCATATTGGTAATCGTTGCTTTCTCTGTGATTTTCATAGTCCTTCAATTTTTGAACCTCTTGCTTTCCATATTTGAAGGGATAATACAAGGCGCAAGGCTAAACTTTGTGGAATTCTTTTCCAAATTTTACATGGGAAACGGAATTAAGTATAGGCCTTTTGGAAGGACAAAAGTCGGGTAGATTGAAATTTTAGGAATAAATAATTCAGAAAAGGTTTCAAGGAAGTTCGCCTTTTCCCTTTTTGCTTTAATTGTAGCAACTGCGTTGGTGTCTCTTGTTTTGTTCCAAAGCCCGCATGGGCCTAACCTTGACAATGCGTTCAATGCTGAGGAGATCCAGCTCGTAGAAGCAAACAAAACAAAGCTGTTTTGGGTTTATATAGCATATACGCAAAAACAGAAGGAGGAAGGGTATATGTATGCAAATTCGATCGGAGATTGCGAT
>JAVZOJ010000008.1:0-16318 GCA_038882355.1 Candidatus Micrarchaeaceae archaeon
TTGTCTTCAATCTCTAGTTGCGCTCTCTTCTTGTTCCTCCTCCTTGGCTGCTCATATTCCCCATTCTGACTTACCCTCCCTATATATACTATTCTCTTCTTCCCTTGTTCATTCGTCGTTGCCATATATGTAAAGAGCTTGTATAAATTTCCTGACTTTATCGCATATATCTTTCCATATGTCTTCTCTAATTCCATTACTTTTTCGTATGCCTTTTCAGGCAAATTATATCTTTCCGTTTGACCCACCCTTAATAGCATAAATGATTGCTCTGATATAAAAACCTTGCGTTTGCATGCACTTATTGCATGTTTCGTGGCAGATTGTATTTTCTATGCGCTCTGCAAACCCGTGCATAATGTGTGCCTTCGCAAAATCTCTGCACATATGAAAAAAGCAAAGCTGCTTTATGGCATCTTTTCCTTAACAACTTTTTTATATCTTTTTGCCCTCATATTTATGGTGTATTATTGTATTCTGAAAAGGCTTATTTATACTTAGAGGACGGCACGATTTTTGAGGGAGCTTCTTTTGGCGCAAGGAAAGAGAAAGAAGGAGAGGTTGTATTTTCTACTGCAATGAATGGATATGTTGAGAGCCTGACTGATCCTTCTTACAAAGGCCAAATTCTTGTCCTTACGCATCCGCTTATAGGGAATTATGGTGTTCCGGAAAGGAAATACGTAAACGGAATATTGGAGAATTTTGAATCTGAAAGAATACAAATAGAGGGCCTTGTTGTTACCGAACATACGCTTCCTTTTAAGTGGAATTCAAAGATGAGCCTTGATGAATGGTTGAAAAGCGAGGGCATACCTGGAATTTATGGGATAGATACTAGGTCTTTAGTGATAAAGCTCAGAGATAAAGGTGTAATGATGGGCAAGATAATGTATGAAAAGAAAGCATGCTCTTTGAAGGATTATGAAGATGAACTTTTCATAAAGGAGGTTTCTGCGAAAAGGCCGATAATCTATGAAAATAAAGGTAAAAGCATTGTATTGCTCGACTTCGGGGTTAAGCACGGTATTTTGTGCGAATTGAACAAAAGGGGATTCAGGATTATAAGGCTGCCATTTAACTGCAATCTTGAAGAGATTCTTTCTTTCGATCCGAAAGGCATAGTAATAAGCAATGGCCCAGGAAACCCGAATTTGCTAAAAGAAGCTTTAGAGAACACCAAAAGGCTATTGGAAGAAGGCATTCCAATTTTAGGAATCTGCCTTGGGCACCAAATAGCGGTAATGGCCCTTGGCGGAAAAGTGAAGAAGCTAAAGTTTGGTCACAGGGCAATAAACAAGCCAGTAATAGAACTGACTACAAAAAGAAGCTACATTACCACGCACAACCATGGGTATGGGGTCGTTGAAAGTGAAGACCTGCCTGAAGACTCTATCCCTTGGTTTATATGCCCTGATGACAACACCATAGAGGGAATGCTCCATAAATCTTACAATCTTATCACAGTCCAGTTCCATCCAGAAGGAAGGCCAGGGCCTACTGACGCCTCATGGGTATTTGATAAATTCGCAGAAATGTTGAGGTAATGGCGTTGATAAGATTATCCAATAAGTTGATTTGCATGCTGCAGGCCAATGCCCAGAAGAGCTTTATTAGATATGAAGGGATCACAGGCTTTTGCGAGGCGATTAAATGAAAGTCCTAGTAATTGGTTCAGGACCCATAAAAGTTGCAGAAGCAGCAGAGTTTGACTATTCCGGAAGCCAGGCTCTCAAAGCTCTGAAGGAAGAAGGAGTAAAGACTGTGTTGGTAAACCCAAACATCGCGACTGTTCAAACAACAAAGAAGCTTGCAGATCGCATTTACTTTCTCCCATTGACTTTTGATTTTGTGGAGAAAGTTATAGAAAAGGAATCGCCTGATGGGATAATGGTGGGGTTTGGCGGCCAAACTGCGCTCACCTTGGGCGTGGAATTGAAAAAGAAAGGAGTGCTAGATAAGTATGGAATAAAGGTGCTTGGGACTCCAATAGAAGGAGTAGAAAGCGCATTGAGTAGATCAAAGTTTAGAGAGCTGATGAAAAGCAAGGGGTTGCCTGTACCAGAGAGTGCGCGCGCAACGAATGCAAACGAGGCGCTAGAAGCAGCAGAGAGTATAGGCTACCCTGTAATGGTGAGGGTTAGCTTTAATCTAGGAGGAAGAGGATCTTTCGTTTCTTTCAATAGGGAAGAAATGAAGGTACAAATAGAAAAGGCATTTTCCCAGAGCTACATACATGAGGTCCTCGTGGAGAAGTACCTGCACCATTGGAAAGAGCTTGAGTATGAGGTTGTAAGAGACCTTTATGGAAACTTCGCTGTAGTGGCTTGCTTGGAGAACCTCGATCCGATGGGCATACATACAGGTGATTCAGTCGTAGTGGCACCTGCGCAAACGTTAGATAATTCAGAATACCAGGAAATGAGGCAAAAATCCGCAAAGGTTGCAGAAGCGATATCTCTTGTTGGAGAGTGCAATGTGCAGTTTGCTCTCGACACCTATAGCTACACCCATTATGTAATAGAGACAAATCCGAGAATGTCAAGGTCAAGCGCTCTTGCAAGCAAAGCAACAGGATATCCTATCGCATATGTTTCTGCAAAGTTGGCTCTTGGCTATAGGCTTTACGAAATTTTAAACAAAGTCTCAGGAAAAACTACGGCATGCTTTGAACCTAGCCTTGACTATTTGGCAATCAAGGTTCCTATATGGAACTTCTCGAAGTTTGAAGGAGCGGAAGGATCTTTAGGAAGCCAAATGGAAAGCATAGGTGAGGTTCTCAGCATAGGAAGGTCTTTTGAGGAAGCGCTGGAAAAGTCCATAAGAATGGCAAACATAGACAAAGGCCTTTTTGGAAAGGTATACAATTCAGAGATGGGCAAAGATTCTGCGCTTGCATATCTGAAAAGCATGAGGCCATACTGGTTCCTTTATGCTGCGAAGGCCTTTAAAGAGGGAGCGACCCTCGAAGAGGTATTTTCCTCATGCGGGGTAGACAGGTTCTTCCTCCAAAAAATAAAGGATATGGTTGAGTTTTACGAGAGGCTAAAGAAAGGAGAGGAAAGCATGGAAAGAGCAAAGAAGCTCGGGCTTTCTGATGAAGAGATAGCAAATGCGTTGCACGATAAGGCAAGCAATGTAACAAGAAAAAGAATCAAAGAAGGGGAAGTTCCGCACATAAAGAATATAGACACCTTGGCTGGCGAATGGCCGTCATCTACGAGCTATATGTATTCTTCTTTTGTTTCAAACAGTTCAGAGATTTCAAGCAATAGAGATAGCATTCTTCTCATTGGCTCAGGTGGATTCAATATAGGCGTTTCCGTAGAGTTCGACTGGTCTGTGGTTTCCCTTCTCGAACCTTTGGAAAGAAAAGGAAAGAAGGCGTTCTTGCTGAATTGTAATCCAGAAACTGTATCTACAGATTGGGATGTAGCAAAGAGGCTGCTCATAGATGAGCCTTCTTTGGAGAAGGTCCTCGAATTAAGGAAGATTCTCAAGTTCAAAAGCGTCTTGGCGTTCGCAAGCGGGCAAATAGGAAACAACCTTTCCCTGCCTTTGCTTAATGAAGGAATAGGGCTTCTCGGTACTTCTGGAAAAAGCATAGACTTGGCAGAAGATAGAAGGAAGTTCTCTGCTTTGCTTGACAGGCTTGGCATAAGGCAGCCAGAATGGACAACAGCAGAGAGCATAGAAGAGCTTGCAAAGACCGTGGAGCAAATAGGTTATCCGGTTCTCATAAGGCCTAGCTATGTGCTTAGCGGCTCTTCCATGAGGATAGCAAAGAACAAGGAAGAGCTCAAAATGTTTATAGATAAGGCAAAAGAGGCTTCATACAACAATTCCTTTATCGTTTCGAAGTTTGTAGAGGGGAGGGAGTTTGAGCTTGACTGTGCCGGAAACAAAGGATATGTGGAGGGAGTGGTCCTTGAACACATTGAAGGCTCTGGCGTGCACAGCGGAGACGCTACGATGGCAATTCCGAACATATACTTAAAGAAGGGTGAAATAGAGGAGGCAAAGGAGATAGCGCTTGCATTGAGCAGTGAGCTTGATGTAAAAGGCCCATTCAATCTTCAGCTTATAAGCAGCGGGAACAAGGTGTATGTGATAGAATTAAACCTTAGGGCAAGCAGATCTATGCCTTTCTCAAGCAAGTCTGTAGGGGTAAATATTGTGGAGAGAAGCATAGAAATGATGGAGCAAGAAAGCAAAGAAGAAGGATTTAGAGAACTAAAGCCGAAGAGTTTTTCTGTAAAGAGCCCCCAATTTTCATGGACCCAAATAAAGGGCGCTTATCCATGCTTGGGGCCTGAAATGAGAAGCACAGGAGAAGGTGCCGCATTTGGTGGCACATTTCAAGAAGCCCTGCTAAAGAGCTGGCTTACTTGTACTCCAAATAGGGAGCCAAAAGGGCATATACTTGCATATTCTATAGATGGCTCAGTCGATCAGTCAATAGATGTGCTTGAAAGAAAGGAATTTGCGGTATTTTCCTTGGAAGGGTATGGAAAAGGAAAAGGGGTCAAGAAGAAGGAAGCAATAGAAAAGCTGAAAAGCGGAGAGATAGATCTTGTAATAACAAGCGGATATATGAAAGAAATCGACTATGAAATAAGACGCACAGCTGCAGACTTTAATGTTCCGCTAATCTTGGACTCAAAGCTTGGTTTGGAGCTTTCAAAGTCTTTTGGGGAAGAATTAGAAGTAAAAGAGTATTCAGAATACCTTTGAATTCTCCTCTGATAATCATTCCTATCGCGACAAAGAGAACGCGGAGAACATTGGCTTGGTCGCAAAGGTATTTATAGCTTTAATTGAAAGGTTAATTGTGCGATATGAAGAGCATATAAGAGCAAGGAAGAAGATGCACAAAGAGTTAGTCAAGAAGCTTGAGGAGCACTCAAAATCGCAGCTTCCAAAGCATGTCAAGAGGGAAAAATTAGAAAAGGCACTTGAAGAGCTTAAAGATTATGAGTTTGTCCCAAAGAAAAAGAAGAAAGGTTAAAGAAATTTCGTTAAGTCGAATTGGCTTGACTTCTCTTTTTCCTCTTCAAATATATCATTTATTTCATTTCTCAAAAGGATAAGCCTCTGATATATGTAAGGGTCTACTTCATATCTTTCTGCAATTCTTATCGCTATTTCCATGTATTTCTCTATTCCTCCCTTTGAGATTGTAAGAAGCAGTTTTCCTCCATCCTTTGGGCACTTTCCAATAATCGGCATTCTTCTGTATTTTGTGTTGCATACTGAGCACCTGAAATTCTGCTTTGAGAATGAATGGAGGTTGCCCATAAGGTCAGGTATGAAGTGGCTCGATATCAGCTTTGCTGCCGCGTCTCTTCTATCTACTGCGCATATCATGTCCATAAGCAAAAATTCTTCCTCTATTTTTTCTTCCATAGATGGCAATTCCACGTACTTGCTTTTTAATGGAGCTTCCTCTATCGCCCTTAGAGAAGTGTTGTGCGTGAACATAAATCCCCTTAGCGGATCTCCCTTTTCCATTCTGTCCTTGATGCTCTCAACTTTTATCTCTGAATATGGAACTCCTTTCTGCGTTGCCCTGTAAAACTCAATTCCATAACCAGACACGACCTCCTGCGCATGCACTTCTGGATCTACTTCTTCGGGAACTACTTTTATCATGAGAACTATTGGCGCGTCCATCGTTCCGCCGACCGTGCTTGGCAGATATTTCTTTGAGAAGTTTATCAATGCGTCTAAAAGGAGCATTGTCGTATCTTCATCGCCATCGCAGTTCCTTCTTCTTGCAGATATCGTAAAAGGATGCGCGAAGCAGACGCGCGCGCTCGTATATCCTATTATTCTATTTAAGACCCCGCAAGAAGTATGGGGTGCCAACGTTATTACAAGCTTTCCTATAAGGTCTTCGGGCTTTGAGAGGTTGTAATACCTTTCCATTCCATATATCTTTTCTAATTCATCGTCAACGAATCTTGCGGCCCTAAATAAATACTCAATGCACCTTTTGTTTACAACAATGTCTTGCGGCAGAAGCTCAACCAGCTGGTCCTCGCTCTCTAGTTCATTTCCATATGCATCTTTTGTGTATCCAAGGTTCCTTAATTTTTCTACGCTTATGTTTATTTCTTTAGGATAGAAATGCGTCATCGGAGCGTTAGTAGAATCAAATCTAATCGTTCCATCTTTGAAAACATACAAACCGTGAACGCTTCTTAATATCCCCTTTTCTATTATTTCAGGGCATTTGTCTTTGCTTGTAAGCCCTTTTACCCCTTTTAACATCTGCGGAACTCCAAGACCCAATTTCTTTGTTGCTTTGTTTACTATTTCTATCAAGTCTAAACTTCTCAGCCTGCTCGCCTTTGTTTGGCTTCCGCAGAAAGGACAAATCTGCTTGTCTGTTATTGCGCCACACTTTTGGCATGTTTTTTCTATAATTGCCTTTGTGCCACATCTGTCGCATGAATATGAGGCAAGGTAAGAGCCGCAAGAGCCGCACCTCAGGTTTACAGTTTCGACTTCTATCGGCTCCTTCCTAAACTTCTTAGAAAGGTTCACGTATGCTTTTGATATGTTTCTTTCACTTCCTCCATAGCTTCCTATAGGAAAGAGCACATTTGGCGCTGGCTTCATCATCCTCTCCTTTGCCTTCTCTGGCCTTCCTATCCTGGCAGCAAGGTAATACGACCTTACTGGAATCTTGAAAGGGGAAACCTTGTTTACCAATTCGACCCCATTCAATCCTTTTTCTTCATTTATTTCTTTGTTTGTTACAAATCCCCTTTCGTCAATGAACCCTAATGACGAAACAAGGCTCTTTGCATAGTCTCCTTCTATTACCACATTGCCTTCAGAGACTTTGTGAGGAACCTGCATAGATTCCAATATGTGCTTCACTTCCTTGCTAACGATGACTCTCTCCACTTTTTCAATCCTCCCTTCGCCGCCCTCTATGCTCCTCCAAACCTCTCTTCTAAGCGCTTCGATTTCTTCATATCCCAATCCTGTAAAGTCAAATAGGAACTTTGGGTGAATCGGAATCCCATACTTTATTGAGAGCTCAAAAGCTTTCAAGAAATCTATTGAGTTGTGGTCTACTTTCTCTTTGCTCTTTTCCTTCAGCTCTTCTTCCCAAAACTCTTCTACATAACTTGATGGTATTGTCTGCTTGTTTTCATTTTTACAGTCTCCGTATCCTATAAGAAGGTCGCCGAGGCATACAATCTTCTTTATTCTGTCCCTTAATTTAAGGGCTTCTTCGCTTTTGTTTATCCTTTTGGCTTCGCCATCGTCAAGCACTACGAAAGGCCCTTCTATGGAATCTACCGGCATGACGACTGTGCCTTTTCTGGGTATGTCCATTTTCATCTGTGTCCCTACTGCAAGGAAGCCTTTGAGTATAATCATTGTTGCAGGATTTACGCCCATGGCTGCAAGGCCTGTTATTCTACTTCTCCCATACCTTGCCCTAAATCCTCCTTTCATGCTTGGATAGGCCAATATGGGCCTTCCAGCAACAAGCTCTGAGAGAAATCTAGATTCTTCGCTGTCTTCAGAACCTTTCTCTACTTTTATAAGCCTCTCTAGCCATTGCCACTCCATCCCCACACTCTTCAATTCCTTCTGAAGCTTTCTTGCCTTTTGAGGTATTGTGCTTATGATGATCGGCATGCCTGACCTCACCCTGTTAGGCATCGTCACCTCTTTTCCGTCATATGTTTTCACCTTTATGTTTCTATAAGAGCTTACCTCTTCTCTCTCCGCAAAAAGGCCTGATATGCAAACGCTGCAGTTATTCACCACTTCCCTTATTTCTTCATCAGTAGGTATGTATTGTATTCTGAGTATTCTGTTCACGTATACGTTTACCTCTTCAACGTATCTTTCCACTTCAAATCTTGTAGGTTTATACTCCCCTATTCCAAGGATTCTTCTTGCATAGTCTGCCACTGCGACGCTAAGCGCAGCCGGAGTTCCTCCTGCGCTTCTGATAGGTCCTGCATATATGATTGCAATGTAATCGCTGCCATCTGCATTTTTCATATGCTCTATTCCCTGTATGCCTTCTGTAGGGGCCACAAGAACGCCCTCTGTCAATATCGCAGTCGCAACCTTGACAGCAATCTCAATTCTTTTTATAGGATCAATGGAAAACGAGTCAGATTCGCATATCTCTTTTGCAACAGAGAATGCAAGTTGAGTTCTGTTTCTCCCTTCAGAAAGCCTCCTGATTATTTTGCTCAATCCCTTTATTCCTATTATTCCTTCCACTCTCTCAGCAAGGCCAGGGGTAGGCGATATCTCGACAAAGTCCTCAGGATCAAGCCCCTTCTTCCTTGCGCTAGTTGCTATGTCATATTCCTCTTCAAACCCTTCCTTTATCGCATTAAAATATTCTTCAACCTCCATTCAGCCACCCATAAAGCTCAATTCATTGATCATTGCGCTTTTCGTTTCGTATATCTCTACTATGCCAGGCGAAGGCATATGGCCGAGCTTTACTTGATAAGAAGTCCTTGACTGCCATGTGCCCGCATTGACCAAAAGGGTTCCGTGGTAGTCTCTATTTCCATTTTTGTGTATGTGACCCATATGCAATATATCTGGAACTTCATCTATAACTAGTTTGTCTTCTTTTGAAGGGGCAATAATGCTACCCCCATATATCGGTGACAGATGCCTGCGCTTCAAAACTTCTGCCATCGCAGTGGTAGGGTCTTGATATGAGCAGCCTGGGATATCTCTAATTATGGAATCAAGCGACGTGCCATGGTAAACAAGAATCTTCAAGTTTTCAACATACACCCATGCTGGGTTGGAGAGGTAATGTATGTTCCCTGAGCCGAAGCCTTTAATGATTTCTTTTCCTAAGGGAGGTTGCGGCTCAGATGCATTAACTCCATCGTGATTTCCCGGAGATATAAATATCTCTATATTTGTATTTACCATTGAAAGAAGCCTAAGGAGTTCTTCATACTGTTTGTATATGTCTTTTATGCTTAGCTCCTTTTCTTGATACGGATATACTCCAATGCCATCTACAAGGTCCCCGCTTACTATTATGCATTTTACCTTCTTTGCAAGGTCGCTCCTATACTCTATTTTTCCATTTACCCATTCAATAAACTTTATAAATTCTTTTTGAAGGAACTGCTTGCTTCCCACGTGTATGTCAGAAGTAAATGTGATTGCAATGTCTTTTTCGGTCCTTGGCCTACTCCTTGCAGGTATGTCCGGATATATTATTCGGTTCCCTATTAGTATCTTTCCAAGGACTTTTGCGTTTACGGCTATGACCTCGTCGTTTACCACCTTGCTCGCCTGTTCAAAAGCCTCAGAGCCCTCTTTTCCCAATTTTGTGAACACGACCTTTATGCTGCCGGTCTGGTCTTCGAGAGTTATTGCGATGTTCTCCTTCTGCGTTGTCCTTTTTTCATAAACGATCCCTACAACGTTTACTTCCCTGCCGTCCCCGTACTGGCTTATGGACTCAATATCCCTAGCAAAATATGTGCCCTTTTTATTTTCCTCTATGATCTCTTTAATCCTTTCAAGCCTGTTTCTAAACATATCCAAAAAAGTTTCTGGACTCGACCTGCCAGATGGCGTATTAATGTTCCTTATTGAAAAAGAAACATCATCGTACTCTTTGTTCACTTCCCCTACAACCTGCACTTCTACAGGCTCCTTTTTATTCATTTTTTCCATTATTTCTTTTATTTTGTCCGAGTCTATGACCTCCACTCCCTCCTTGCAGTTCATTATTATTGCGCTTGCAAGTGCGTGTATATCCGCGCCATTTAGGTCTTCCTCTTTTACTGTGCTTGCTATTATTGCTCTGCCTCTTAAAATGTTTGCAAGCTTCAAAAGCTTACTTTCCACTTCCATATAACTTTATTCCTTTCCGGATTCTAACAGGCTTAAAATATTCCATATGATGCTCCTTGCATAAGGTGAAAGGTTTATGTCGTTGCTGACCTCGTCTATTTTGTATATCGCGTTTGAGAACCTAACGGTGTATTCGTCTTTGTCTTCCCCTAGCGCCTTCTTTGCCTCTTCTAGTGCGTTTTTCACGTTTCTTGGAACAGTGGTATCGTTAAGCAGCATGCCTATCTGTTGCTCTACCTGTTTTTTTATTTCTTCTAACTTTTTGTTTTCTTTCATGCAAAACACCTTTTCGGGCCCGGCGGGAATCTCAATGGCTTTTTGAACCCGCGACCATCAGCTTAGAAGGCTGCTGCTCTGTCCAAGCTGAGCTACGGGCCCTTTATCTAAATTAGACTTTGATAATTAAAATTCTTTGCTATTCGAATCCGAATCTTCTTATATTTGAAAAAAATTCTTTATGTTTTCTTGTATCTGGTATGCGCACTCGCGAATGCTTAACCCCTTTATCTTTGCTATGAGCTCATATGTATCTATTACCGACCACGGAAACTTTGCCGCTGCAGGAGAATCGCTCTCAGCGACGATCTTGTCTATGGAAACGTTCCTTATTACCCTTTTCTTCTTGCTTGATTCGCCAGGGGATATCGAGATGAGAAACTTTATGTTGCTGAGCTTTTCGACTTCTTGAACATCGCCTTCAAAGAAGTGCATCATCGCCCTTTGCACCTTCTCCTCCTTCATTATCGTTATTACTTCTTCAATAGCTTTTCTTGAATGTATGACTACGGGAAGGTCCAATTCCTTCGCAAGCCTCAGCTGCTCCCTAAACACTTCTTCCTGTACATGCAAGTCAGGGCTTATCTTTCTGTCAAGTCCTATTTCGCCTATTCCCACTATTGAGGGGCTTTTCATAATCACGTCTTTTACTTCTTTCAACCTCTCTTTTTCTTTATCCGCGAAGTCTGGGCTTATGCCCACGACCCCAAAGACCCCATTCCTTCCCACAAGCTTCAATGTTTCAATGTTGCTCCTCATGGATCCCCCTGCAGTTATCATTGTTTCTATTCCTCTGGACCTTGATTCCCCAATAATTTCATTTGGCGCTGCGAATAAATCTAGGTGCAGGTGTGCATCTACAAAGGAAACAGGCTCTTCCAACCTTTCGAGGTACTCATATGCCACGTTTTGTACTTGCATCAATATTATTCTTTGAAAAGACATCTATTAAATTGTTTTATTTGTGAGCATCAAGGTACTCATTAATCGCTTTGTCAACAAGCGATATATTTTCATTGCTCCTCCTTGTGTGATATATCTCGAAGCTAGAAACGCCCTTTATCATTTCTATAACCTTTTCATATTCTTTCTTCAATTCATTGCTCTTTACTTTATAGGCTCCCTTTATTTGGTTCACTACAAGCTTGCTGTCTGAGAACAGGACAAACTTATTATTAGGGCCATATTTTCCTATCGCATAACTCAGTGCCGCTTCTATTGCTTTATATTCTGCAAAATTGTTTGTTGCAACGCCGTTGAATATTATATCCATATGCTTCTCGGTTCCTGCGAGCACCATATATCCTGATGCGCTCTTTCCAGGATTTCCCCTTGAAGCGCCATCAGTGAAGATTACTATTTTCATGTATTTTATATTTGAGCGCTATCAATAAAGCTGTTTATGTTATTTATCCAAATAAAAATTCTATTTAAAAAAGAATAAAATAAAGTTGTGGCGAATTGTATATGTGAATCCAGTATTGTCAAAGGAAAGCGTAGCAGGCACGGAAATACATATATGGAAAGATACCCAAAGCGACCTTTTCCTTGCAAGATTCATGACAATCCCGGAAGAGTCAAAAATTGGCTATTTAGATTTGTCGCTTACAAGCAGAAAAAGGCAATATCCTGAAGAGCCTTTCTCAGAAACTGTAAAGAAGAAGGCTCTCGAGATACTTAAAGAGATAAAAAAGGAAAATGCAAATGAACTTATAAGCAAGCTCGCTTTTTCCCTTGGAGAAAACAACATACTTGAGCAGGTTCCTGCGTTTTTGCTGGTTGTCCTTCCAATCTGGTCAATATTTGTGCTTCATCAGGAAGACTATGTTTCTTCTCAAGAGAGGTCCACAAGATATGTGGATTTCTTTAGGACCTATGTAGAATCCTCTTGCCCTAAAGATCTTAGTAGTTGGTCAACTAAAATGATGTCTGTTAAAGATGAAGTGCAAGCCTATTTTGAAAAGGAGCTTGGAGAGAGATATGATGAAGAGAAGAAGGAGCTCCTTGCGAAGCCAAGCGCAAAGGACATATCAAGGTCTTTTATTACCGCAAACATGATATCTTCTGCATTCTTCTTCACAAACCTTGCTTCATTGAGGAGAATGCGTTCTAGAATACTCATGTATGACAATGAGGTTTCAAAGTTCGTCGCGGACGGTATAAAGAACTTATTTTTCAACGAATTTGGAGAGAATATAAACAGACATCTGGAGCCAAATGAGGTGTTTAAGCTCACATACAAAAACGTGTTTTCTGAAATCCCTTCCAGGCTAATTCCTAGATTCGTTAATTATAATGAGACTAAAGTAAAAGTGGAGGAAGGAAGTTATATGAAAGAAGGGCCGCTGCTTAGCTTTATTTCTAAATTTGAAAATAATGAGAACTCTTTAAGGAGAATCGGGTCGCTAAGGAAGACAAGGCACGACTCTCTCTTCGAATTTGAGCCTTTTAAGCATGCATATCTTACCATAACCTTCGACCCTATCAGCTTTGGCACAGCAAGAGACCTCTGCAGGCACAGGGCTGCGAATAAGTCTGTAAAGATAAAGCTAGGAGAAGCGTTAGAGGTTAGGGACTTGGGGCCTGTAAATGAGGTATTTTTTGTATATGACCCAAGGATCGACTCAAACGAAGAGTTGAAGAAAAAGTCTTTTTCAGTAGTTAGAGATTATATTTCTTTCATCAGCGAATCAAGATACTGGTACGGAATTCCTCTGGGGCTTGGAGTTACATTGTCAATGTCTGCAGACCTTGCTGAATGGTACTACATCATAGAGTCAAGGACTGGCAAGGATGCGATGCCAGAATACAAGATGGCAATGATGAAGGCAAAAGAGGAAATTGAAAAGATATATCCAATTATCACAAAACTAATCCCTATAAACATCCAGTCCAACTTAGAAGAATTAAGCAGGAGCATAAGGGGCGGAGAAAAAACAGATTCAGAATCTAACAAACGCCTCGCTTAAGGCATCTAATCCTTTCTTTTTAGATCCTTAAGATCCTCAAGCTCCTTCTCAAGCTCCCGTTTAGTTTGACCTAGACTTGATGTTGCATCCAAAAGAGCTTCTTCTAATTTCGAAAGAGCCTTTTTATCTTTATCTTTAATTTCTTTTGATAGCTTTAAGATTTCGGGTATGTCCCATTTCATTATTCTTGATAGGTCTAAAATATGACTCATTATACCTTCCACTGACCTGTTGGTGTCTTCTTCTTCAATTTTTTCAGGCATAGTAGGTTTATACATTCATTTCATTTATAAACTTTTCTAGTTCCTCTTCGCTTGCCCATTCAACCCTTAAATATTCTTTTATCTCTTCCCTGTTCATTCCCAATTTCTTTGCCTCGTCTATCGTTATTTTGTATGCCTCTTTCTCCGATGGCGACTCGAAATAGGCCTTGTTCTTATAGAAGAGTTTCTTCCCTTCCATCATTTGCTTGAAGTGCACAAGTTCATGGATTATGTCCAGGTATAAATATCTCTTTTCCGCTCTCTTTATGTAGTATATGTTGCCGACAAGCACTTTGTATTTGTCATCTACGTAGAAATACCCTCCCCATCTGCTTGGAATAAGCACTACTTTTATCGAAGAAAGAACCTTTTTTGCATCTTTTCCAAATAAATCTTTTACTGCCTTTACATCCTCGAATCCCTTAAATATGTCTGTAAACTTGTAACAAAGGGGCTTTTTTCCCTTATCTATCTCTATACCTTCTAATTCCTCCATTTATATCATCTTTACACTAGATTTAGGCATGAAAACATGATTGGTATTATCACTGTTGCGTCTCCATCGATAGTTACCTGCCTTGCATTTTCCTTTACCTTTCCCCAAGATACTGCCTCAGTCAGCCTTGCCCCTGAAAGGCTTCCGTCATACTGCGAAGCAGTCGTTATATAAACCGCGTAGTCAAGGCCTTCCTTAAATTGATTCCACCATATTACATGGTGCTTGCTTATTCCCCCTCCTATCATCAGTGCCCCTGTTTTCTTGTTGTCAAACACTATGTCGCTGAGCTTTCTTTCATCTTTTATCACGTTCAACCTGAATCTGTGGTCTTGCGAAAATATTACCAGTTGCGTTCCGAAAGCACCATCTAGTATTCCTGGCGAAAATATAGGAACTTTGTGAAGATATGCCTGCCTTATTATAGAGTCCTCATCCTTTATCCTTTTTCCAAATTCATAGAGCAATTCGCTAGGCGAATATTCTTCTTTGTAATCCGGGGATTTGTATATGTCTTCCATTATTCTTCTAAATCCTTTTTCTATGCTCATTCCATATGCGCTTTGCCTTATGAATAAGTTTCCAAGCCTATAGACTTTTTTCCTGTGAAGGTATGCATCGTCAGCCTCGAAAGCGCCCTTGCTATAAACCCCTCCTTCTGACTTAGCGAGGTCATGGTCTATTGTTCCGCATGTAGTGATTATGGCGTCGAAATACTTCACAGCCTGCGCCAATGTGCCTCTGATTCCAGTTGCTACTATGTTTGCAGTAAACGAGAGAAAGTTGAATGAATCAGGATCTTTTATCATCTTCTCCAAAGTATCTATCCCATATACCAGGTTCTGTGCAGAGAAGCCGCCTATGTTTTTCATTTCTTCTATCAGTTCCTTCACTTTCATGTCTTTTCTTATCTTCACATCTTTTACTCCTTGCTTCAAATATCCTTCTATTTCCATAATATAAAATTCTTGGAAGCATTATAAAAACTTATTGCAACAGCAGCCTTTCGAACTCCTTTGCATTCTCAAGCATGTCATGATCGTTGTTAAAGAATGCATACACTCTATCAGGCTTCTTTTCAATAATATTTCTTGCCACTTCCTGGAGTTCTTTCTTGGTATACTTGTGGGAATACCATGCGCTTCTTCCGTGAAACCTCACATAAATTGTTTTATTGAATTCATATATTGCTCCCTTTATCTCTGGCGAATCAGGACTTACTATCATAAATTCTCCCTGAAGGTCTTCCGCAACGCTGTACCATTCTTTGTTTCTAAATTCAACTGCGATATTAACTGTTTTGAACTCCTTCAAAAACCTTTCCAACCTGTACCTACTCCCCAAAGAGAAATGGGGTGGAAGCTGGAGCAGGTACCAGTCTATCATATCTTCCATAGGCATAAAGGCTTCAATAAGCCTCTTAAACAAATGCACAGATCTTTCATTGAGCATATGTATGTGCGTTATGCTTCTATGCACCTTTATCGACCACCGCAGCGCTTTTCCCTTTTTGCTCCATGACCTTACGAAGTTAGGCAGCGGGAAAGAGTAAAAGCTAGAATTTAGCTCTATTGCGTTTAACCCTGAATTCTTCACATACCAATCTAGGCTTCCTCCCTCATTCCATTCGTATGACCAACCTGAAGTTCCACATAAGGCTTCCATACCCCATAAACATAATATTAGAAAAGATTTTTAAGGAAGAGCCGCATAAATGGTAATATGTCTGCAGCGAAGAGCATTGCTTATATCGTTATAGGAATTCTCATAATAGCAGTAGTTGGAATACTCGCTTCAAGGAATATCAGGCAAGGACAACCTTCTCCAATTTCGTATCCAACCACATCGCCTGCTTCATCTGGAGCTACTTTGATAATTCAGCTTACAGACCCTCCTGTTGTGCCTCAAGGAACAACGAGCCTTGAAGTAAACTACTCTGGTGTAGTAATCAACCTCCTTACTTCCAGTGGCACCGTTTCATTAAGAAGTAATCAAAGCGGAAGCATAGACCTATTGTCAATTGTAAACCTCTCCACTACAATAGGCAGGCTTACAATTCCAAAAGGAAGCGCCATTAGGTCTGTAGAATTGAATGTCACCCATGGAAACATAACGATAAACGGAACTTCTTATCCTCTTGTCCTTTCAAAAGGAAACATTTCTTTTGAGATATCATCTCCAAGGCAGGTTAATGGCTCATCGATACTTCTTCTTGACCTTTCCCCAGTTGTTGCAACAATTTACACAAATACCTCTCCTGTATATGTTCTTGTGCCTTCATTAAGGGCGATCGTCTTGTCTAATGTTTCTTCTTCAAAGGTGCAGCAAGAAGGGAACATTGGCGCCAAGGCAAGCATAAACGCCACTGAAAGAGAAGAGCTCGAAAGGGAAAGGGCAAATATAAGCATAGTGAATGCATCGCTCTCAAATGTAAA
>JAVZOJ010000009.1:0-15787 GCA_038882355.1 Candidatus Micrarchaeaceae archaeon
AGAATGCCTAATAATAGCCCCCACGGGGTCTGGAAAAACCGAAGCCGCAGTGCTTCCTATATGCAGATACATCTCAGAAAAGAAGATTGAGCCAATATCTGCCGTTTACATAACTCCTCTTAAATCCCTAAATAGAGACATATTTTCAAGGATCGAATGGATTTGCAAGACTTATGGAATTGAGGTTGGGGTGAAACACGGAGATACTGACAAGAAGGAAAGAAGAGAGCAAAAGGTGAACACGCCACATTTTCTTATAACCACTCCAGAAGCTCTTCAGACGTTCTTTTTGTCAAAAGATATGAGGAACAAGCTGAAAAACTTAAATTATTTAGTCATAGATGAAGTCCATGAAATTTACGACTCTAAAAGAGGAGCACAATTGTCGCTCGCTATAGAGAGGCTTAGAGAATACTCAGACTTTAAAGTTATTGGAATAGCGGCGAGCGTTGGAAATACTGAAGAGTTGGAGAAGTATCTTTTTTCAGATAGAAGCCACAAAGTCTGCAAAGTAGAATATAGAAAAAACATAAAAGCAGAAATCAAGTTTATTGAAGGGAAAAACGAAGAAAGGATAAAATACATCAATGGGTTTCTTGATTCATTCAACAACGCCTTGATATTTGCAAACACGCGCCATATGGCTGAAGCAATAGGAAGCCAACTTATTGATTTGGGAAAAGAAAAGTATTCTGTTCACCATGGTTCTATAGAAAAAGAAGAAAGAGAGCATGTAGAACTTGAATTGAAGAAGGGAAACAAAAAAGCAGTAATAGCTACAAGCTCCCTAGAAATGGGCATAGACGTTGGTTCAATAGATGTGGTAATACAGTATGGCTCTCCGCGCCAAGTAACGAGATTTATTCAAAGGGCAGGAAGGAGCGGCCATAGGGAAAAGGCTGCTTCAAGCATACTTATTATGCCGCTCAACAAACTCGAGCTTGCGGAGTCTTATGCGATTGTAGACCTTTATAATGAAGGGTTCGTTGAGAAAAGAAAAATGCAAGATTCGCCTCTAGACGTGCTTGCAAACCAGATAGTTGCAATGACGATTGAGTACAGAAGGATAGGAAAAAGGAAGATGATGGAAATAATAAGAAGAAGCCCATGCTTCCATTTAAGCGAAGAAAAGTTTGATTTGCTACTAAATTTCCTTGATTCAATAGGATTGATAAAGATACTAGGCACGGAAATCGGAATTGGAAGGAGAGGAATAAATTACTATATGAAAAACATAAGCCTTATCCCTGATACCTCAAAAATGCCATTGATAGACGCAGACACTGGGAAAGCAATCGCTTTTTTCGACAAAAAGTTTGTCTATTCTTCGATTTCAGAAGGTTCAAAAGTAATAACTAAAGGGATTGCTTGGGAAATTTTGAGCATAAATGAAGAAAAAATCTTCGTAAGCAGAGCAGAAGATCCGAAAGGAGCGATTCCAGATTGGGAAGGAGAAGATATTCCTGTATATTATGAGGTATCCCAGCGCGCAAAAGACTTTCTAGTAAAAGAAGGAATGGGAAAAGAATTGTTTAGCGACAAAAAGGTAGTAGTAGAAGAGAGCGGAGAGATTTCTGTTATATATTTGCCACTAGGAAGCCTTGCTAACAGTTGCATAGCAAGCCTCATTCAAGCGCTTTCAAAATCTTTGGGGAGCAAAGTTTTGTGCAGGTCTAATGCTTATTCAATCATTGTTATAAAGGAAACAAGCCTTGACATGAAGAAATTGTTTTATTTGCTTGGCAGAAGCGGAGTCGCGCTTTTGGAAGATGGAAGTGCATTCAAGCTTTCAAATCTATTCCAATACAAGTTTCTTCAAGTAGCCAAGGCGATGGGCATAGTAGACAAAGAAGCAGAGATCAACCGAAGCCGCCTAAGGAGGCTTATAAAGTATTACGAAGGCTCAATCATTGAAGAGGAAACCTTAAGAGACATAAAAGAAAACTATATGGATTACAATATAGCAAAGAGATTCATAGAAAGCCTAGCGAGCGGGGAGATTGAAATTGAAATATACAAAGGCAATCAGACTGATTTGTACAATGAATTGCTAAAGTATGAGCTGATAGGAGATTATGCAGAATCAGACTTATATCCTAAGAAGGCAAAGCTTTTGTGCACTTATTGTGGCTTTGAATTTTCTGCAGAAGCGGACATTAAGTCATCTAGCCCTGTCGTATGCCCTCTATGCAAAAGCCCTCTTGTTTCATTGTTTTCAGAAGAAAGAAAGGCCATAATGGAAAAAAGGATGAAGAAAAAGGAATTGAGCAAAGATGAGGAGAAGGAGGAAAGAAAGATGCAAATAGAATCAGGGCTCATAAGCACATATGGAAGGAAAGCCGTCGCTACCTTGCTCGTATACGGAATAGGATACAAGACCGCTTCAAGAATATTAAACAAGACCTCCTCAGATTCAGACATATCTGGCCTTATAATCGAGGCAAGGAAAGAATTTATCAAAAATAAGAAATACTGGAGCTCATAGACCAGAGCTTTCTTCAGCAACTCTTGCATCCACAACCTTGCTTCCTGGGCCAACTTTCATAAGCCTAACCCCGCTTGCGACCCTTCCAGTTTCTCTGATTGTTTCTACAGGTATCCTTATTCCCTTTCCTTCGGAACTCAACAATATGACATTATCTTCCTTCTTTACACAAAGCGCTTTAGAAACCATGCCTGTTTTTTCATTTACCTTAAACGTCTTTACTCCCTTTCCTCCTCTCTTTTGCACCCTGTATTTAGAAAAGTCAGTAAGCTTTCCATAGCCTTTTTCTGAGACTACAAGCAGGTAACCGCTCTTTTTGCTTGCTATTATGTTCACTGCCTCATCATCCGCACTGAGTTTTATGCCTCTTACTCCCCTGGCTATCCTTCCCATGACTCTTAGGTCCTTTTCATTAAATGAAATAAATCTGCCCTTCTTTGTTACAATTGTCACTATCTCAGCATCTCTATACGCAAAGGCATCAGCAATTTCGTCTTCTCCAAGCGTTATCGCAATTATTCCAGTAGACCTTATTTTTTCAAACTTCTTGGCATTCATTCTCTTTACTATTCCGCTCTTTGTGAGGAGCAAGACGTTTTCGCGATCGTCTTCTGCAAAGAGGCAGACGACGTTCTCTCCTTCTCTCATTTCCAACAGATTCCGTATATTTCTCCCCTCAGAGTACTTTCCCCTTTCAGGAATATTGTAAGCCTTTAACGAATAGGCTCTGCCAGTATTGGTTATGAATACGATTCTGCTTTTGGTTTTACAAATCAATATCTTGCTTATGGCATCTCCTTCTTTTAGCGTTGAAGCTATTGTTCCTTTTCCGCCTCTCCCTTGCTCTTTGTATTCAGAAAGCCCTATCCTTTTTATGTATCCTGACCTTGAAAGAACAATCACTTCGTCTTTGTTTATTATTACATCTTCTTCCCTTATCTCAGAAATTCCATCTGAGTGGATAATCTGCGTTTTCCTCGGCTTTCCATACTTCTCTTTCAAGTATTTCATATCAGATATTATTATGTTATCTATCTCTTTTGAACTTCCAAGAATATTTTCAAGCTTCCTTATTTCTTGAGCAAGCGCATCCCTTCTCTTTTCCATTTCTTCCCTTTCCAGAGAGGTCAGGCTTCCAAGTTTCATTTCTAGTATTGCCTTCGTTTGCTCCTCAGAAAGGGAAAACCTTTCTGTAAGCTGCGATTTCGCCTCTTCGTGATTCTTGCTTTTCCTTATTATTTCTATTACTTCATTCAAATTCTCTATGGCCCTTATCAGCCCTTCTGTTATGTGAAGCTCGCTTCTATTCTTTTCCAATTCGAAGCTGCATTTTCTTCTTATTACATTTCTCCTATGCTCTATAAACGCATCAATCATGCCAAGGATGCTAAACGTCTTTAAAAGCCTGCCTTCAACTGCAAGGTTTATTATTGGAATCGTGCATTCAAGCTTAGTATGCATATACAAAGAATTCTTCAATTGCTCTTTGTCAATTCCCCTCTCGCATTCTATTACTATCCTTATTCCTTCTTTATCGCTTTCATCTCTTATGTCCTCTATTCCTATAATCTTTTTTTCTTTAACCATGCTAGCTATGCTGCTTATTAAATCTGACTTGTTCAATCCAAAAGGTATTTCCTTTATTACTAAATCATCTCCTTCCTCTTCTATCCTTGCTCTTACGCTTATTCTTCCTCTTCCTGAGATGTACCCATTCATTGTAGTTTCTGAAATAATTGCTATTCCTCCAGTGGGGAAGTCCGGCCCTTTTATTATCTCCATAATGTCTGATGGGGAGCACGAATCGTGTTCTAATCTATGCATTATTGCATCGCACACCTCTATGATATTATGTGGCAATATGCTTGTAGAAACGCCCACTGCGATGCCTGATGCGCCATTTATAAGCAGGTTGGGAAACTTTGCAGGAAGCACTAACGGTTCTTCTTCTGTGTTGTCAAAATTTGGAATGAAATCTACTGTATTTTCTTCGATGTCTTCCAACATTTCTTCTGCAATTCTTGTAAGCCTCACTTCCGTGTATCTCATTGCTGCAGGCGGGTCGCCATCTATAGAGCCCATATTTCCTTGGCCTTCCACAAGTAAACAGTTCAAAGAAAAGTCCTGCGCCATTCTTACAAGAGAATCGTAAACGGCAGCATCGCCATGGGGATGATATTTTGCTATTGTTTCCCCTACAATCCTTGCACTCTTTTTCGTTTGTTTATCGTGTGTATTCCCTATTTTATACATGGCATAGAGTATTCTTCTTTGTACTGGCTTCAATCCATCCCTGACATCAGGTATTGCCCTGCCTATGATTACGCTCATTGCGTAGTCAATATAGCTTCTTTGCATCTCTTCTTCTACAGGCACCTTGTTTATCGTCTGCATATTCATACATCTAAGAACATTACCTCTCCAGAATGTTCCTCAAGAAACTTCCTTCTTTTGGCAACATCCATTCCCATCAAAATTTCAAACATTTCATTGGCTATCTGCGCGTCTCTTATTGTCACTTGCTTAATGACTCTTGTCTCTGGATTCATCGTAGTCTCCCAAAGTTGTTCTGCGTTCATTTCACCAAGGCCCTTGTACCTTTGCACTTCGAACTTTCCTAGCCTTTTAGTCATTTCCTCTAGCTCTGAATCACTATAGCAGTAATACACCTCTTTTCCTTTAGAAATCTTATATAGAGGAGGCTGCGCGATGTATACATACCCGAGCTCTATAAGTTTCCTCATAAATCTGTAGAAAAAGGTAAGAAGCAAGGTTCTTATGTGGCTTCCATCTACATCTGCATCAGTCATTATTATAATTTTCTTGTACCTTACATTATCAGGGTTAAAGGTTTCATTTATTCCTGCGCCTATGGCAGTGATAAGGGAGCTTATCTCCTTGCTGTTGAATATCTTTTCATATCCGGCTTTTTCAACGTTCAATATCTTTCCTCTGAGCGGAAGAATTGCTTGTATGCGTTTGTCTCTTCCCTGTTTGCTCGAACCCCCTGCACTCTCGCCCTCCACTATAAAAAGCTCTGTTTTGTCAGGATCGCTTTCTATGCAGTCAGTAAGCTTCCCTTGTAGTATTGAATTGTCAAAGAGCCTTTTCTTTCTAGCCAGTTCTTTTGCTTTCCTTGCGGCTTCTCTTGCATTTGCTGCATTTATGATTTTCTCAACAATCTTTGCTGCTTCATTGGGATTCTCTTCTAAAAATCTAGATACTAAAGAATAGAGAAAACTCTCCACGAAAGACTTTATTTCGCTATTTCCTAGCTTTTCTTTTGTTTGACCTTCGAATTCGGGATTTTGCATCAAAATGCTTATTACCGCCACTAATCCTTCTCTTGCGTCTTCTCCTGTTACTTTCACATCTTCTTTGTAGTTCTTAGATATGTAGTTTATTATTGCCCTGCTTAATCCTGACCTAAATCCGATGATGTGTGACCCTCCTTCCAATGTCCTTATTGAATTTACAAATCCTTCTACTCTTTCGTCATAAGAGTCCACATATGTTATGGCAACCTCTGCCTTGATTGTGTCTTTTTCTGCCTTTCCATAGATTGTCTTGCATATTTTGTTATTTCCTTTTGAAAGGTAATCTACAAACTCTTCTATTCCCTTTTCTGAATAGAACATCTCTTCCTCTTTCTGTTCGAACCTTTCATCTACAAAATCTATCCTTAATTTTCTATTCAAGAAAGAAGTATACCTTAGCCTTTCTTTTAGAAGCTCTGAATCAAACTTTGGGTTTTTGAATATCTCTGGATCTGGCTTGAAAGTGATTGTTGTTCCTGATTCCTCGCTGTTTCCTATTACTTCTAATTTGCTTTCGACGTTTCCTTTTGAGAACTTTTGTGTATAAATTTTTCCATTTCTCTTGACTGTAACTATCGTATATTCCGAGAGAGCATTTACTACCGTAAGGCCTACTCCGTGAAGCCCTCCGGAAACCTTATACACATCGTTATTGAACTTTGCCCCTTTGTGAAGCGTAGTCATGATAACTTCCAGCGCGGTTTTTCCATATTGAGGCATGATGTCTACAGGTATTCCCCTTCCATTATCTTCTACAGATGCGATGTCTCCAGATTCGCTCGAATAAAGGCTCACTTTTATCCTGTTTGCATATCCTGCAAGGTATTCATCTACAGAATTGTCTATTATTTCATAAAGGAGGTGGAGCACCCCGCTGCTGCCTGTTGAGCCTATGTACATTGCAGGCCTTTTCCTTATTCCTGCTGGCCCCTCTAGAACTACAATTTTTGATGCATCATACTCGTTGTCCATCTTATCAACACTGGTCAATATATTTTTCATTTTTATCTATTTAAGCTTTCTTATTCGTATACATAAGCTTTTTAACTCTGCGATCCTTGCCTGTCAATAGAACAATGCTTTTTGCGTTGCAAAGCAGTGCAAAGGATGGGCAGATATGGAAGAACAAGAGCAAAATCAACAAAAAATCAAAAAATTATGTGAATGTAATCCTCCAAGTCGAGCGGCAAAACGAGGGCATAAGCAGTGTTTGTTGCAAAGCCAAAGCATGAAATAGCTATCACTGTTTGCTTATTATCCCTATTACCCCCTTTCTGACTCCAACGCTTTTAATGGAAATCTCTCTTGCAGAACTTCTAGCGAGGTTCTGTCTTAGCAGAAAAATTCCGTCTTTTGTCAATTTGAGAGGAACGTAACGCTCCCCTTTTTCTGTAAATTCGATAATTCCTTTCTTTTTTAATTTCTTTAATATATACCAGCATCCGCTTTCAGAAATGTTGTACTTGTAAGAAAAATACGATACAAACTCAGTTGCAGAAGGAATCTCTGTAAGACCTATTTCTGCAATTACCCACATATCCTTTTCTCTTATTTCAAAAAAGCGTTCTCTAGTTAGATATTTCCTTGCCGCATCCATAAACACCACCAAAAACATAAGCCGTTTACAGAGCGGCAAGGATTTGAGGCATATATGACATATTTATAAATAGCTTTGTCCTTATGCATATCTTCTTTGCCCAGAGGAGAAGGCACGTTGCCATATATGCCACGTTCTTTACATTAGAACTTCTATTAATAAAGATTTAAAAGCTTTTTCTGTAAAGCGGCGATATGCGAATAACAAATTAGCAAAGGTTATAAAGTATGAAAGAAAAATTCTACAATAAAAGATGAAATTATGGGAGCAAAGATTATCACTGCCGCCCTTCCCTATGTTTACTCCATACCGCACATAGGGAATCTCGTAGGCTCAGTCCTTCCAGCAGATGTGTATTTTAAATACTGCACGGAAAAAGGAGAAGATGCAATATTCATATGTGGTTCAGACCAACACGGCACGCCAATAGAATTAGAAGCCATAAAGAGAGGCGTAAAGCCAGAAACCCTTGCAAACGAAATGCACAGGAAAGTAATGCGATTATTCAAAAAGTTCGGATGCACCTTTTCTAAATATGGAAAAACCCACTCGTTGGAAAACAAAGCAACGGTATATGAAATATTTAGAGCGTTGTTAAATAATGGCTTCATAACAGAAAGGGAAGAAGAGCAAGCATATTGCGAAAACGATAAGCGCTTCTTAGTAGACAGATTGATAGAGGGAACATGCCCTTTTTGCAAAGGAAATCATGCGAGAGGCGATCAATGCGACGATTGCGGCAGGCTTTTGAACCCGAGAGAGATTATAGATCCATACTGCAAGATATGCGGAAAGAAAGACATTGTATTTAAGAAAACAAAAAATCTTGCAATAGAGCTAGGTAAGCTAAGTAAAGAGATAGAGGATCTTGCTGAAGAAAGAAAGTTGCATTGGAGTAAAAATGCATACAACAAGGCAAGAAGCTTGATAAAAGAGGGGCTGCTTCCAAGAGACATTACAAGAAACATGAAATGGGGCTTCAAGGTTCCGATGAAGGGATATGAAGACCACGTATTTTATGTCTGGTTCGATGCGCTCATAGGCTATATAGGAATAACAAGGTCCCTGGAGAAAGAGGATTGGGTAAAATATTGGAAATCGGAAGATTCTGAACTAATACAGTTTTTTGGAAAGGACAACATAGAATTTCATACAATCATGTGGCCAGCAATTCTTATAGGAAGCAGAATGGGACTAGTAACGCCTTCAAGAATAAAGGCGATGGAACACCTTCTTATCAACGAAGAAAAAATCTCAAAAAGCAGAGGGAACGTCATAAATCTGGATAAAGCGGCAGAAGCATTCGAACCGGACTATTGGAGGTTTGCACTTATGTATATGGCTCCAGAAAGCGGGGATTCAAGCTTTACGATAGAAGGGTTTGTAGATACGATAAACAAAGTAATAAATGATAAAATAGGAAATCTGCTTCACAGGGCCGCAACGATCCAGCATACTCAAAAGCTTGAATTAAAGCCGTTTATCGATGAAGAGGCAAACAGAATAAGGAAGGAATATGAAGAGTTTATGGAAAGGCTCGAATTTAGGCCCGCGATTGAAAAGATTTTAGAGCTTGCCGCATATGGAAATGGAATAATAAATGACGAGAAACCTTGGGAACTTGATAGAAGCAATACAAATAGCGTGGAGAGAGTCAGAAGCGTAATGAGTAGGCTGAATGGAATATGCATATTGGTTATATATCTTCTTTATCCGTTTATGCCAAAAGCCGCAAATAAATGCAGCAGAAAATATTTCAACGTGCGCGAAGCGAAAGAGCTCATTGGAAAGATGCCTCCTTTCTCTTTTGAGAGGAAGCCAAAGCCGATATTCCAAAGAGCAGATATGAATTCGCTAATTAAATCTTTGTCTCAGTGAAAGGAACTCTTTTTTCTACGCTATCTTTACAAACATGATGACTTCTATGTCTAACAAGAAGCGATCTGATTCTTTGATACCTCTTCGCAGCAATTGTCCGCCTAAGAATTAACCTAGCGGTAATTTGAAGCAAAGTTAGAAAAATCAGTAGAGCACAAAAAACATGCTTGAGAGTTATGTAAAGTAGTGCATGCTGGGAAGGGGTTTGGTCTTGCTCCATAAAGTAAAAAGAATGAATCAAAAGCATTTTATTTTTGACAATTAAGTATTAGATTATGGATAAAAAAGAATTTGAGAGAGAATTTGAATTTGGAAATAAGAAGAAAGCAAGATACTATTCTTTGCCAGAATTGGAGAATAAGACCGGGGCCAAAATATCAAGAATGCCTTTGTCTCTAAGAATTGTGCTGGAATCTTTGATAAGAAACCTTGATGGAAAAGAGGTAAAAGAAGAAGACTTAGAAAACCTGCTAAGTTGGAACAGCAAAGAGCCGAAGGATACAGACATTCCTTTCAAAGTATCTAGAGTTCTTATGCAAGACTTCACTGGCGTGCCAGCTATCGTAGACCTTGCGGCAATGAGGCATTTCGCAAGTTCTTTGGGGGAGGATCCGAACAAAATACAACCAAAAATACCTATAGACCTCATAATAGACCACTCTGTCCAAGTAGATGCATACAACACGATAGATTCGATAAACATAAACCAAGAAAAAGAAATAGAAAGAAACAAAGAGCGATACCTATTTCTAAAATGGTCAGGAAATGCCTTTAAAAATCTAAGAATATTCCCACCCTCTGCAGGGATATGCCACCAGATAAACCTTGAATACATATCTACATGCGTCACATACGACCCTTCGGGCTTTGCCTATCCAGATACGCTTGTAGGAACAGACTCCCATACTACGATGGTAAATGCGCTTGGTATTGTGGGGTTTGGGGTTGGGGGAATAGAAGCTGAGGCTGCCCTCTTGGGCCAACCAGTGGCTACCCCGATGCCGAAGGTCTTAGGAGTAAAACTTTCTGGAAGCTTGCGCGAAGGAACGACTGCAACAGATTTTGCATTGACGCTTACTAGGCTGCTTAGAGAAAGAGGAGTAGTAAATATGTTTGTAGAGTTTTTTGGAGAAGGGTTGAAAGAACTCTCTCTTCCTGACAGAGCGACGCTTTCCAATATGTGCCCAGAGTATGGTGCCACTATTGCATTCTTCCCTGTTGACGATGAGGTGCTGGAATACCTTAGGCTCACTGGAAGAAGCGAAGAGCAGATAGATCTTGTAAAGAAATATTATGAATCCCAAGAAATGTGGAATGTAGATTTTGAAAGGATAGAATATACTGACATAATGGAAGTAAATTTATCAGATATAGAGCCTAGCGTATCAGGGCCAAGCCAGCCTAAACAACAAGTGCCAATATCGAAAGTAAAAGAAAAGTTTCTTGATTACTTTATGTTTGCCAATGATGAAAAGATAAGCACAAAGGATGAAACAAGATGGCTGTATGAAAGCATGAATCAAGGCAGAGATATCGAGAAAAGCCTGCCTAGAAGGGAGATAAAAAAGGCCTCATTTAAAAACAAATATGGAGAACAACAAATAGAAGATGGAGATATTGTAATATCTTCAATAACAAGTTGCACAAATACGAGTAATCCATCAGTTATGATTGCAGCAGGCCTTCTTGCAAAGAAGGCGATTGAAAAAGGATTGTCAATAAATACGAAAAAGATAAAGACAAGCATGGGGCCTGGATCAAGGGCAGTAAAAGAATACCTTGAGAGTTCAGGCTTGCTTAAATATTTGGAAGAGCTTGGGTATTCTGTAGTGGGATATGGATGCATAACATGCATAGGAAACAGCGGTCCGCTAATAGAAGGACAAGAAGAGGCAATAAACAAGAACGACATTATAGCAGTTTCTGTTCTTTCAGGAAACAGAAACTATGAAGGAAGGATACACAGGGCCACGAGAGCAAATTATCTAATGTCACCGCCCTTGCTTATCGCATACTCGATAGCAGGAAACATCATGAAAGATATCTCGAAGGAACCGCTAGGGATTGGAAAGGACGGCAAAGAAGTATATCTGAGCGATATTTGGCCTTCTAAGAAGGAGATTAAGGAATTAGAAAGAGAATTTGTAAAAGCGGAAATATACAAAAAAGAATATGGAGAACAAATATTCAGAGTAAATAAATACTGGAATGAGCTTCCTGAAAAAGGGGGCACTTTGTATGATTGGGATGAAGAGAGTACATACATAAGGCTCCCGCCATTCTTCGAAAAATACAAGAAAGCAAAAGAAATAAGTCCAATTCTTAATGCATACATACTTGCAGTATTTGGAAATTCCATATCCACAGACCACATATCTCCAGCAGGCTCTATCAGCGTAGAGAGCCCTGCAGGGAAGTATCTGATCGAAAAAGGGGTAAAACCTGCAGATTTCAACACATATGGAGCTAGAAGAGGAAACCATGAAGTCATGATGAGAGGAACTTTTGCAAACAACAGAATAAAGAATCTTATACTCAAAGGAGAAGAAGGCGGAAACACTATCTGTTTTCTAAATGGGAAAAAGATGAGCATATATGATGCGGCAATGGAATACAAGAAAGGCGGATTTCCTTTGGTTGTGATTGCAGGAAAAGAATATGGCTCTGGAAGTTCAAGAGACTGGGCTGCAAAAGGTCCTTCGCTTTTGGGAGTCAAAGCAATAATTGCAGAGAGCTTTGAAAGGATACATAGAAGCAACCTTATAGGCATGGGAATAATTCCTTTGCAGTTTAAAGAGAACGGGTTTGAATCTTTGGGAATGGATGTATCTAAACCCATCAATATCATGATTGACCAAAACTTAAAGCCTAAGCAAGAGGTAAAGGTAGAGTATTATGACTCTTCAGGAAACAAGAAATTTTTCTACGTAACATCAAGGATCGATTCTGAGATAGAGCTAGAGTATTATAAAAAAGGAGGAATAATGAATTACGTTATGGAAAAGGTGTTTAGCTAATGCGCTATTTCTTAAAGTGCAGAGAATGCAGAAAGGAAGAAGATGCAGACTATGTTTCGCAGTTGTGCGAAGAATGTGGAGGAATGCTTGAGGTCGTATATTCCGAAAGGCCAAGGAGAAAGCCAAAGTATGAGTCTATGTGGTCATTCAAAGACCTTCTTCCAGATGGAGAGTACAAAGAACTCGAAGCCGGAGGGACCAAAATCATAGGGAATGGCCCATTTCTGAAGATTGAGATATACAACCCTACAAGGTCGTTTAAGGACAGGGGTTCGGTGATTGAAGTTTCAAAAGCAAAGGAGTATGGCTATAAGGAAGTGGTCTGCGCAACCACTGGAAATATGGGTTACTCCATTTCTTTCTATGCAAACATCATGCAAATGAGGTCTACTGTATTTGTTATGAAAAACGCAAATAAAGACAAGATAGATATGATAAAAAGCACAGGTGCTAAGTTAATAAAGAGCAATGGCGACTTTACAGATGCACAAAATCAGGCTAAAAAATATGCCAAAGAAAATGGGGCTTTTGTTGCAGGAGACTACTGCTATAGGAAAGAAGGCCAGTCAACGATAGCATATGAGCTCATTTCCCAAGGAAGTTTTGAAGAATTGTATGTGCCCATAGGAAATGGCACATTAATAGCAGGGATATACAAAGCATACAAGATGATGAACAAATATTTCAATACATCCATTCCGAAAATATATGGCGTTGAAGCAACTGGATCTGCCGCCTTGAAAGAAAGCATCAAAAAGAATGTGGAACCTGTCCATATAACACCTAAAACAAAAGCAGATGCGATTGCGGTCGGATACCCAACATATTGGAAAGATGCAATAGAGGCAATAAAAAGTACAGGAGGGAGATTAATATTGGTAACAGATAGGGAAATGGAACTTTCGAAACTCAAAATTGAAAGGGAATATGGAATAATTCCAGAGCTCGGAGGCGCAGCGTCATACGCTGGATATTTGAAAAATAAAGGCGCAAAAAATTCCTGCATTCTCATAACAGGAGGAAACATATGAAAAACGTAGACGTTCTTATTGTTGGTGGAGGGGTCACTGGCTCCTCTTTGCTCTTCCTTCTTAGCAGATATACAAACATTAAGAAAGTGGCGCTTATAGAAAAATATGACTCTCTCGCTTCTTTAAACTCAAATAGAAACAATAATGCTCAAACGCTCCATCTTGGGGAGATTGAGACTAACTATACATACGAAAAGGCAAAGGCCACAAGAGATGCATCAAAGCTAATCATAGGATTCAACAATACTTTTTTGAGAAAGAGAGACAGAAATGTGTTAAAGACCTGCCAGGAGCTAGTCCTTGCCATAGGGGATAAAGAAATAGAGCAGCTTAGAGATTACTTTGATACTGTTGAAGACTTGTTTCCAAAACTAAGAGTCATAGGAAAGAATGAAATCTCTAAGCGCGAACCAAAGACAATGGAGGGGAGAAACCCCAAAGAAAAGGTAGAGGCCATAATGCCAAAGCAGGGATATATGGTAGACTTTGGCTTGTTGACATACTACTTCGCGTCTCTTGCAAGCGCATACAACAAAGAGGCAGAGGTCTTCTTGAATACAAGACTCGATATGATAAAAAGAAAAGACAGTTTATTTGAATGTCTTACAAACAAAGGCCTGATAAAAGCAAAATTTGTGGTTTTCGCTGCAGGAACATACAGCCTTTTCTTTGCAAAGAAAATGAATTATGGAAAGAATTTGGAGATATTTTCAGTTGGAGGAAACTTTTATATATCAAAAAGATTTCTAAGAGGCAAAGTATATAGAGTCCAACTAAGAGGAATACCTTTTGCGGCAATACATGCAGATCCAGACATAAGGGATCCTACAATAACGAGGTTCGGGCCGACAGTAAATTCGCCTCTGCTGCTTGAAAGAAAGCACTATGATACGTTCCTCGACTATCTGTCTACTTTTGACTTAGACATAGATACGCTCAAGAGCATAAAGAATATTTTGGGAGACAGACGGATAAGCAGAATACTCGCAAAAAACATAGGATATGGTATTCCGCTTTTAGGAAAGTATCTGTTCCTAAAGCTAGAGGCAGGAAGGATCGTGCCTACCTTGAAGTATTCTGACTTAAAGTTTGATAGAAAGCTAGGAGGAATAAGGCCTCAGATTATAAACAAAGAGAAGCACAGCCTTTCTTTAGGAGAGTCTAAGCTTAGCTATGACGGAATCATATTCAACATAACTCCATCTCCGGGAGCATCTTCTTGCATATATGGCGCATATGAGGACTCTAAGAGAATTTGCGAATATTTGAACAAAGAATTTGACGAAAAGAAATTCGAAAGTGAGATAGAAAAGCCTTCACAATACTAGCGCTACTTGCCTTCGCTAGCTTCTTTTTTCCTTCTTCCAAATCTAGAACGAAAAAGCTTAATATCGGGCAAATAGCTTTCAAAAAGTTCTTGGTCTATATCAAACTTGTATCCAAGCAAAGACGAAATCTTTTTTCGCAAATATGAATAAGCTATTTCGTGCAGGTCTTTTTCCTCTATGCTTCCTTTGCTAGCAAATGCGCCTTCAACTTCTTCCTTTATTTCTTTAGTATTTATGCTCTTTAATGCTTCTAGAAGCGATTCATAGCTTTTTCTTTTGCCTTTGGCAATTCTTTCTGCAATTTCATCAAGCTTCTTCGTATCTATTCCAAGTATTTCATAGGCCTTTCTAGATATCGAATCTTTTATCAAAACTAAGTAACCTGCGATATACTCAGGCTTTGTATCTTCCCTGATGCTAAGCTTGTGTATCGCTACCCAATCTTTGTACTTTGCAAAAAAGTTTATTTCCTCCTCGTCCATTTATTGGACCTGCTGCAAATAATATCCTGCTGCTTTTTCTCTCGCCACCCTTTTTACTACTCCTTTCTGCGCCAAAGTTACAAGAGCATTCGTAACTAGGCTTTTTGGCCTATTTGCTTTCTTTGCTATGTCATCAGCAGTCTTCTTCTTTTCTTCGCTAGTCGCTCCCAGGTCTTTCATGGCCTGAACTACAACACTCTCTATTGGCGTTAATTCCACCACAATATCACCAAGCATCATTTCTTGACTCTTGTTTCTTTTGTCTTTGGTCTCAGATATATTGAGCCGCATTTCCTGCACTTCTTCGCTCCTGGATTGTTTCTTGTTTTGCACTTCCTGCAAACATATACTCCTAAAAGCTCTTGATCTGCGATCGCGAACTTGCCCAATATATCACCAAAATTAAGCAATATTTTTATTATCCTCTTTCTTTTATATACCTTTCTTTTGCACTGGATCAAAGGCACCGATATTAATTTGCAAAGTCTAAGGGTGATTTTGTATTTATCGATTTACACAAACGAAAAGCAAGCGTTTAAAAACATTAAGGTTGAGTTCTACTCAGGTGATTTGAATGGGCGGTTCTGCAATGCCTGGAAATGAAGGTTCAGCAGGATAGTTATTTTTTCTTATCTTTTTTCCATTTCTTCTC
>JAVZOJ010000010.1:0-15464 GCA_038882355.1 Candidatus Micrarchaeaceae archaeon
CATCTTCTATGAGCTCTGCGGCTCTCTTTGCCTTATCTTTTTCTTCCTCAAAGCTCATGCCTCTTTCTTTAAGGGCTTTGGTTACCTCTTCATCGCTGAATTTGTCTCCAAGGTAAACGTCATTGAATGAATAGTTCGTTATCCCGTTTTCTTTGTAATTTGCATAAAGCGCAGAGCCTAATGCGATGCCTCCATCTCCCATATGAGGAAATACGAACCAATCTTTGAGTTCTTTTATCATCCTTATCTTCATATTCCCTTTCACGTTTGAAAAAACCCCTCCTGCCAATGAAAAGTTTCTTATTCCATATTCTTCAATAAGGGCTGTGAAGAATTCTTGAAGCACATATTCCAAGAGTTGTTGGGCAAAGTATGCGAATTGTTCTCTGGGAGTTGACCAACTTAGACCTTCAAGTATCCCGTACTGCTTTACTGCATTATACTTTGCGTACATCTTCGTGCCATTTATCTCAAAGAGATCCTTCAGCTTGTTGTCTTTGAAGCTGAATGGAAAGGAATAGCACGACATTGCCATTACCTTTCCTTCGTCCTCCAACTCTCTCATGCCTACGAGGTTTGTCACCTGCTCGTATAATATCCCTATTGAGTTTCTTGCCGGTATCGACATTTCCCTCTTCAATTCTCCCCCTTCAAAGGTGCTTACAGAACCGCAGAGCCCATCTCCGTAGCCGTCTAAAGTAACGACGAGGGACTTTTTCATTCTGCTACAAAACGCGGCTGTAGAGGCATGCGCAACATGGTGCTCTACAGGTATTATCTTCTTTGGCTTTATGCCAATATGGGCGAGCGCCCTTTTTATGCAAAATGTGCTTATTTCTTTGCAAAAAGGAAGAACTCCTACCATGTTTGAAAGATATTTCAATCTGTACTGGAGTTGCCTTGTTTTATACATAATTCCTTCTATTCCACTTTGGGCGAGCTTCCTTCTCCTGAGCTTATAGTATTTCTCCTTCTGATAGGGAAACACTCTTGACATTGTCTTTGTGAAATCATATGTGGGGAAAGCAACAATCTCTATGTCGCTGTATTTAATCCCCGCATGCTCAACAGCGCTTTTTATCGAGTTAAAAGGGAAAGAAACCTCTAGCTTCCTCTTGGTGTATCTCTCTTCATTTGCTGCAAACAATATTTTATTTCCTTCTATCAGTGCAGCGCCAGAATCGTGGCCATCCCATATTCCCAATATGTACATATCATCTACTTATGTTAAAGTAAACATATATTCTGCTTCTATTTGCAAAGAATGAGACCGTGCTGTTATAATCTGTTTCGTTATTGCAGTATTTGCATGAAATGTCTCCATCCAACGTTATTGTGTATTCTTCATTTTTGTCCAAATGCCTGTAAATGAGAAGAATGTCTGAACTCTTTGAGGTTATGTTTGGAAGGTAGTCAGTCCTCAGGTAGAAAGGAGCAGAGATGAAGAGGCTTACGTTGGTCAAGTTGTATCCTTTTGGGATCGTGATGTGTATAAAAAGCGAAAAGTAGTCATTCATGTTGCTCAATGTCCTAAGGGTCAGCGTAGTTGCAAAGAATGTTATAAACATTGCGACAATGGCTAACCTTCTCTTAACGGCTTCATAATTCCATTTCACAAAATCAACCTGTGATGCAGCGGAGAATAACCATGATTGAAAGAATAAGCGAATCTCTCGAGCCTATTTATGTAAAATCCTAATGCTTCGGCGAGGCACGGGTTCACGCAAGTGACTCTTTCGAAGACCAAGCCCATACATAACATGCTTTCCATGGACTTACCTTATGGGCCCGGAGAGATTTGAACTCTCGACCTCCCGATTATCAGTCGGGCGCTCCAACCAGGCTAAGCTACGAGCCCTCTCTATAATTTCACTTCTTCAAGCTTATAAATTTATTTTATTGGCTTTTGATTCCTTTTTTGCCCTCTTCAACGCTTCTATTAGCCTGCCTTTGCCTTTCCTGAACCTTAGTATAAACGAAGGATGCGGCGCATGTATCACTTTTCCATCAATGCCTTCTAATGCCTTTTTAGCCACATTTCCCAAAGCCAATATTACCTTTGGCTTTACTATTTTTATCTGCTTCTCCAGAAAAGGCTTGCAAAGGGATATCTCTTCTTTCGTAGGCGCCCTGTTATTTTCTGGGAAGAATTGGACTGCGTTGCATATGTAGCATGAGCTTCTTTTGATGCCTGCTACCTTCATGCATTCATTGAGCAGCCTTCCGCTTCTTCCTACAAAAGGCCTTCTTTTTTCGTCTTCTTTCTTCCCAGGTGCTTGGCCCACAATCATTATCTTTGCGTCTAACTTGCCTTCGCCAGGCACAAACCTCTTGCTTAGCGTCCAACCTTCGACTTTTGGCAAGCTTTCATACCTTTTATTGACCTTTTCCATTTCGTTGTGCCTTTTTGCATAATCAAACGCATAAGGAATCAGGCTTTTCCAATTTTCATATAATTCATATTTTTTTATGTCTTTCTCTGAAATCCAAACATAGCCTTTGTGTTCTTTTGATATCCTCAACTTTCCCTTGCCTTTACCCAAAAACACATACACAGCTTTTTTTGCTCCTGTATGCGGATTTATGTACTGATACTTCTCCTTAAAAAAGCGATCTGCATCTGCGTGCAAACCAGTTTCTTCTTCAAGCTCTCTCAATGCTGCGTCTTTTATGCTTTCTCCCTTTTCTACGTGCCCTTTTGGTATATCTAGCTTACCTTCTTTATTTATTAAGAATAAGAGCTCTATTTTTCCCTTTCTAGATCTGTAAATGAAAAACCCGGCAGATGTTTCCTTTTTCAATCATTCACCCGTTGTTATCTCTTCTGCTTCGCATGTTCCATAAACCAATGAGTCTTTTACGGTCGAGTTATTAAAATGGGAAAACGGGTTTAGCATGTAAGTATATATCCAATCTATCCCTCTTGTGCAGCTCTCGTTTAGCATGTTTGCAGGGATTATTACCAATGTGCTCACTTCCTCATAGCTTGAATTAGAAAATGACGGCAGGGATGCCTGGTATATGAAAAACGGCGTGCTATTCGATATGACATATCCTGCCCTCCCAACGATTCCGGTGCTTCCAAAAACGAACATGCTCCCAACAACCCTGTTGTTCTTCTCTATATATTTAAAGGCGCTTTGGGTTGAAGGATTGAGGAGCACCTCTATTGGCGTGCTTGTTTTGTTTCTGTAAAGAAGCAAGGCCCCTTCTGTCCTATTTTGGTTTATCTCTAATATAAAGAGCGGCTCGCTTAATTCAATGCTCTTTATCAGGCTCATATTTTCGCTCAAAGTCATGGTCCTTGTGTAAAGGAGCTTGGACATTGGATATGTTATCGCAGTAGAGTAATTCAAGGTCATGAAGAAGAAAATAAGCGAAAAGGATATGGCCAAAAGCACAGAATAATTTTGGTGTCTGCTTTTTCTACGCTCTTTTCTTTGCCTTTCCATGAAGTTATTCCGATCCGCTTTTTTCAACAGATATGCCATGCTGATTATGAGAGACGCATAAAATATTATTGTCCCTGAAACAGAGTGGAATATAGATACGCCTTCATTCACTCCATAGGTAATGGAAGACAATGCTATTATAGACATTCTTATTATGTTAAAAATCAACAAGCATATTATGCCCAATGCTACTGCTTCGAGCTTTTCCTTTCTACCTGTATTAAACAGAAACGCAACAGGCACTATAAACAGCAAGAGCGCCAAAAAGTCTCCTATATTTACGCAAGATTGGCCTATTTGTATGTTGTAGTTGCCTGCTATTATTGAGTAGGGTGCTTCAAACAAAATGTTTGTATAGAAAAGCTTTGTGATTATGAACACAAATACAGAGTTTATTTCAGCAAAAGATTTGTTCATGAGTATTATTGGAGATAAGATGTACGGACTCGTAAAAATAGAATATATCACAAGGTATTTCCCAGAGTTGAAACCTTTTTTTCCGAATATCAAGAATATGTAAGAAGATATCAACAATGGAAGCAACAGCGCGTCTACCCTGGCAGAGAGGAAGATGTATGAGAGTTTGATCCTAAGAAAAAGGAAAAGTGCAATGAACAGGGCGAACAACGAAACGCCTGCTTTGACATCCTTTGGCTCTGCTTTTCCTCTGAGAAATAAGATAAAAGAGAATATGGGGAGCATAATAGTGGGCACAATGTTGAAAGAATATGGATTGGTGTCGCTTATTGTAGAGGGCGTAATGTAAAAGAAGTTTAAGATCGATATCGCTATTGCTAAAGAAAGTGCAATGTTTCTTATCAAGTTTTCATGCTTCATAATGCTCTTCTTTATGTCCTCTGCCGATATGGGTCTCTTCACCTATCAGCAGTTACCCTTTTCATCACAGGACATTATATTATTTTTATTATGTATTTTTATATCGCATGCAAAAATATAGATATCTCCCTCATACTGCAGATGTGAGATTCAGGGCCTATGGAAGGAGTTTTGAGGAACTTTTAGAAAATTCTGCCCTTGCGCTTTTTGGATTGATCGTTGACATAAAAGAAGTAAAAAAGAAAAAAGCGGAAATCAAGTCTTTTTCTTTTTCTTTCAAAGGAAAAGAAAGCAAAGAATCTACCCTCTGGGAATTTTTAAGCAGGCTTCTTTCTCTTGTCAGAATCAAAAATGTTTACGCCTTCGATATAAAGCTAAGGAAAGAAAATGGAAAATTCTTTGCATTGGTATTCTTCAAAAAAAGCAAAGATTACTTGTGGCTGTTTGACGTTAAAGCAATATCTCCATATTCCATAGAGATAAAGAAAAAGGGCAGAATATTTTATGTTGATGTCGTGGCTGATGTTTAGCTTTACAAGCAAGAAGGAAAAAGGATTTGCACGAGCCAGGAGGGAGAGTCGAACTCCCCTACGCCGCTCTGCAGGCGGCTGCATAGCCGATCTGCCATCCTGGCTCTCTTTCCTTATTTTCCTTTTATTCTTTAAAATACTTATTGTCTAATCTTCTTACGGTAAGTAATATAAGGTATTCAATCAATAGTAATTTTAAGTGCTTTAAGGGTGCATGAATGTTATACAAGAATTTGGACGTAAAAATACCTTACGAGTTTATAGAAAAGGTTCCTGTCATAGACGCAAATGAGAGTATCTCAAAGGCGCTCAGTCATATTTATTCTAATGGCGGGATAATTTTAACAAGGCAGGGAGAATATTTTGGGATAGTAGATGATAGAAGAATAATAAGGTCCAAAGGCGAAAGAATAAAGAAAAGTATGAAAGTGGGAAATTTTGCAGTAAAGGTTGAGCCTGTGGATAGCACATATCCGCTAAGCAAGGCAATATCGAACATGTTTTATTTCAAATGCAAAATGCTTCCTTTCATAGAATCAAACCAAATCTTTGGCGCGCTGAAAAGAAACACGCTGCTTAAGGCAATACTCTCACTAAAGGTCCTCGAAAGCACAAAAGTCGAAGAGATTATGACAACTCCTGTCATTGCGATAGATTTCAATGCATCGATATCTGCTGCAAGCGCTTCGATGAGAAAGGAGGGAATAAATAGGCTCCTAGTGATAAAGGACGGGAGGGTATATGGAATCATATCAACAAGGGATATTTTCTTTTATTCTTTAAGGGATCCATCAAGGGCGATGCAGCTTCAGAATTCAAAAAGCGAGAGAAACGCAAAAGTGGGGGAAATCTGTCAAACGAATATTGTTTCAATAGGAGCAAAGGCGCCTGTAGAAAATGCTATAAGGGAGATGGTGGAAAGAAACATCTCATCGATAGCAGTCATAAGGGGAGATAAGTACACCGGAATAGTCACAGTCAGCGACATATTCGAGCACATAGTAAGGATTTCATCTGCAAGTAGCGAAGAAATAGAGATTACAGGGTTTGATGAAGACACAAAAGAATATGAGGAAGACATAAGGAGCGAAGTTAAGAAGGCATATGAGAAGCTAATGAAAAGCAGAGAGCTAGGGCTCAAGAGAATATATGTGAGAGTGAAGAGCATGAAAGGTAGAAGATATGAGGCCAAAGCAAGGGCAGAAACGAAAAGGGGCATAATAACTTCTTTTTCTTCAGGATTTCTACTCTCTAGGGTGATAAGCGACATGCTGGAGAAGCTCATAAAGAGGGCAGAGAGAAGGATAGATATTGTAATTTCTCAGAAAAGGTTGACAGGTAGCTCGTATGAAGAATAAAGCTCAATCAAGCTTTGAACTTCTTGTGACTTTGTCTTTTGGACTTGTGCTTCTCCTGCCAGTCGTAGCAATCGCATTTATACAGCTCGCAAGTATCAACGCTTCGCTTTCTGCTATACAGGCGCAGCAGTCAAGCAACAAGCTCGCAAGCGTTGCGACACTCGTAGGCGCAGAAGGCCCTCCTTCGAAGCAGCTTGTGGAAATCTATGTACCTACAGGCGTAGAGGCAATCTATGTGGGCAGCGCAACATACTCATTGGGCCATGAGATTATATTTGTTATTAGATCCCCAAATGGACTTAGCTATGTGACCTCCTATACTCCGGTTAACGTCAGCGGATTTCTAGGAGGCGCATCTTCTGTAGGGACTTATCTCATAAATGTATCTGCCGAGTCTTCCTGTCCGAATGCGCCTGCATACCCTTGCGTATACATTACAGAGGTGACATAGTGAGGGCACAACTTGCGCTAGAATTTCTTATTGTATATGGATTTGTACTTATCGCATTCATATTTATATTCTCTGCAATCGCTTCGCAAAGGGCAATCATATCAAACCAAGACATATACTCAAACCTCTATATAGAGGCCCAAAATCTCGCTGCGATGATTAGTCAAGTCGGGAGCGAGAATGTCGGCTATTCGCTCTCATTGCCTGTCCAATCACAGATAGGCCCTGTTCCTTATACGCTATCTGTATCGAAGCAAGGAGAGGTTATAGCATATGCAAACATAGGAGCGCAAAGGTTCCAAGCAGTCGCATACTCTTCAATCCACAACATATTTTCATCACCAACCTTTTTGTCAAGCAACTCTGCCTATCTTATACCTACAGTCAATGGAAGCATTTATTTGGAAAAGGGGTTAAATGGAGTTTGCATAGACATTTCGTGCGTGCAAGGAAATAGCTCTTCTGCGCTAAACGTCTCGCTGAGCGTTTCATCTTCTTGGGCGCTAGACATGAACGGCGAAAGCAGCGTTTCTGTATCTATTTCTCCACCTTCTCCTCCGCATCCCCTATTTTCAACAGCCGGAACTATTTCATTCTGGATTAGCAAAAAATACTCTGCCTCTTGCATGAACGTGTTAAAGCTTAGCCTGTCTAATGGTTACTCGCTTAATGCATATACCTCTTCATGTTTCAACTACCCTGGAGGGCTAACAATTTACTTTAACAATCCTTCAAACACCAATATAGGCCAGGTAGTCGTGAATGTGGGAAATGGCGTGTTTTCCAATGTCGTAATAGAGTTTTCAGACTCTCAGGCATTTGTGTATGTGAATGGAAACTCAACCCCTACGATAATCTCTCTTTCTTCTTCTCTTGGCACATTCTCTTTTTCGTCTTTTGAGATTTATCCTTTCCAAGGAGAAATCTCAAATGTCCAGTTATATGCTTCCCTAATTGCATATCAAAGCATTGCCTCATTATATAATACAGGAATAAGTTCTCAGCCCTTGAGAGGGTCTTTGATTATGTGGCTGCCCCTCCGTGGAGACGTACTCGATTATAGCGGAAATGGAAACGCAGTCTCTTTGTCAGGTCCAGCCTTATTTTCCCAAGTCTATGAGATAAAGGCAAAAGTGTTTGGGCCCTTAGGTCCTGTGCCTCATGACCTTGTCGGATTCTCAACGAGTCTAGGCTACTTTAACACTTCTATGCCTTCACGCTATTATTCATCCTATACAAACTCTTCAGGGGTAGCCATTGCATTTTTAGACAGTGTGGGTTCAGGCAATGGCAATGCAGTGGTATCAGTAGTCCCGTTTCCAACCCCCCAGTATGAAAGCTCTCTCATATACTGGTCTCCTGGCGATCTAAATTCTATCGCTGATCTGAGCCAATACCAAAACCCATCTTCATCTTACTACACAATTCCTTCGCACGCAAAAGAAGTATTCAATTCTACAGGCTCAGATTACATTTCTACAAATGCTCCAATAGGGTTTAGCAGTCCTTTAAGTGCAGTTGCGTGGATATACCCTACTTCTTATTCTTACAATTATGGGAATAGGGATGGAATAATAATGCAGGATGGCTGGGCGTTGGCCATCAACTCTTCAGGCCATCTCGTGCTTTACTCGTGCAATTCAAACCCTGTTTCCTCCCTTCATTTGAGCCTTCAAAGCATACCATTAGACCAGTGGAGCCAAGTGGGGGTTGTAGGCTCATCAGGCACCTACTCGGTTTACGTCGATGGAATGCTTGCAGGCAGCTTCTCTGCGCAATCGACGATTACAAATTTTATGGTCTCAGGTCCAGATCAGTTTAACTGCGCGGGTGACCAAGGCTTTATCGGATATATATCAAACGTGCAGCTATACAAATCTGCGCTTAATTATTCCCAAATGTATTCTCTTTATTCTTCCGGGCTCTCTTCAATGCCACTTAATTCCAATCTATATCTTTGGTGGCCTCTCCTGGGAAATGCAACCGATTATAGCGGAAATGGAAACAACGGATATATGCCATACGGCCTTTTTGCCCTTTCGCCGTCCTACAAAGACAGAAATCCTTCATACTTCTTTTCTTCATACTTCAACGGTGTTAATTCTTATGCAAACACTTCTCTAAAGATGAATGTAACTCCTTCAGGATGGACTGAAAGCGCGTGGGTGAATATATCTGGCCTTTCTACTGGCTGGTGTGGATCGGGTCATTCAAACGTTGTGCTTACTGATAGAGGCAGCGGACAGGGCCAGTCTTTGACCCTTGGAACTACTCCTTATTCTACAAATGGATTCGGATTTTTCTTTGGCTACGATACAAATAATGTAGGAGACTTTGCAAGCACATATCCTTCATACCAATACAACAAATGGTATTTCCTTACTGGAGTTTACAACGGCACAGGATTGAAGATCTATGTAGATGGAATCCTTGAAGGAATATATACCACAACATCATATCCTGGGAATACATGCAGTTCTGGGAAGCTGCCATCTTTGTTCTCTTCGCCATTTAATTGGACAATTGGATATGAGCAGGCATGGAACAGCTACTTTTATGGGAAAATATTGGATGTGCAGGTCTACGCATCTCCTCTTTCTTCCCAGCAGGTATATGAACTATATGAAGAAGGCATCGGCGGAATACCTATACAAAATGCAAGGCTTTTGGCATGGTGGCCTCTCAACACCAACACCTCAAGCTCTTATTCAGCATATTCTATATATCCTGTAAATGTGGGCTTATTGCCTTCTCTTTCTTTCTCCCCTAACCCATATAGCGGAATAGGGAATTTGGGAATAAGTTTCAATGGGTACAGCAGCTACGCTGTCTCAAATGTCATAGTTCCATCTTCAATAACAGTTGTTTCATGGTTTGTTCCTTCTTCTTTATCTACTGCCATACTTCAGAAGCAAGGCTCTTTCGGCATGAAGATAGGAGTAAACGGAGCAGCGCCTGGCGAATTTGCAGGCTATGTATGGGGGTCAAATGGCGTTTGCTCTTCTTATCCATTTTCTCTAGTAAAGGGAGAGCCGTATATGCTTTCTTTTACCTACAACTCTTCCCTTATTGCAGAGTATGTGAACGGAATCAACTATTGCAACATACCTTACTCTTCTTCAATTCCTTCATCTTCATACCCTCTTTCATTTGGCGGCCCCCAAGATACTGATGGATATGTCAATGGAACAATAGCAAACGTAGAGATATTCTCCTCCTCCCTATCAAGTTCTGATATTGAGCAAATTTATTCAGCAGGTGTTCCAAATTCAAAGGTCATCATACTTCCTTTGTATGGGATTTCATGAGAGCGCAATTCTGGTCTTTAGATGTTATATTTGCAATAGTAATATTTGGAATAGCCCTGTTTGCCCTTACTCTGATCTGGTTTGACATAAATTCTGAATTCGGGAGTTCTCTAAATAATCCGCTTCCTGTTATGCAGGAGCAGCTTTCAGTGCTCAAGTCAGAACTTCTTTCGCAAGGGAACCCTTCTGACTGGTATGCATCGATTAACCTATCAAATCCAAAGAGCTGGTCAAACGTTTCGATAGGAATCTCATATCCCAACGGAAGCATATCTCTGCAGAAGGCGTTTGCTCTGTCTTCAATATCCATGAAAAATTTGACAGACTACGAGTCGCTTAAACCATTGCTCGGGGTGAGCTATGAATACTACATAGCAATATATTTGAATGGGTCAGTAATAAGCATTGGAAGAAATCCAAATCTATATGGTGCGATTTCCATATCTTCTATAAAGGTTCCTGTAGCAGTAAATGGTGAAAGGGGAATCATGTATATAGAAGAATGGACAAATAATTCAGCAGGAGTGGTTTGATGAAAGGGGTTGTATTTACAATAGATGCCATCTTTTCATTAGTGATCGCTCTTGCGATCATATCTCTGGTAATCTATTTTGGAACTGTGGCTTCGTTTCCAATCTTGAATCCTGTCTATTCTCTCTCTTCATTAGCCTCTTCTTTGTCTTCCACATATTTGTATTCTTTGTCAAGCATATCTCCTATATTTGCCCAGATCAGCAGCCAACAAGAGGCAAGCAGCCAATACTGGAACAGCGAATATGGAAATAATTATGCCTCATTTAGCCCTCAAGGCCCTTCCTATCCCTTTATACAATTTATTTACTTTGTCAATGGGAACATAATCACTTCACCTGTGGAAGCTTATGGAAACGTATATGTTGCAACTACAAATTCCATCTATGCTGTAAATGCATCTTTTGGAAGCCTTTCATGGAGCAGTTCCTCGAGCAATATACTTCCAATAACCCCTACTATCTACGACGGCTTAATATATTTGTTCAACTCTACCTACTTGCTGGGCTTCTCGGCCTATTCAGGTTCAAAGATTTTCTCAATTCCACTTTCCTCTATCTTTCATTCTTCAGGAATATTCCCTTCCACTCCTCTCTATCTATATGAAGGAATGTTTATCTTTGGCGCCACAAATGGTTATTTATATGGCTTAAATCCGTCAACTGGAAGCCTTGCCTTTTCTTCATCTCTCGGCGCCATACCTCAATTTATCTCTTTTTCAGGCGGCGAAATATTTGTTAGCACTGAGTCTTTTTCTTCGATAGGTCTTGAGCTCTTAAACAATCAATTGGTCGAGCTGTGGCATTATTCATACTCTTCTCAGCCGCCTGTTCCTTCGCCATTGGATGTGCATAATACATATGGCTTTGCAACAGGAAATGGAAACGTTGCTAGCTTTATAAGCACAGCTGGGTCGCTTATGTTCTCAGCAAATTTGAATGGAAATATAAAATATGTTGCTTCAAATGGCAATGGATTTTTCTTCCAAACGAATGGAGGCGGAGCATATATTGTTTACACATACCCCTACTTTTATGAAGCATGGACTTTCTCCACTTCTCTTTCCCCAATTTCTGCCGCATTGACAAATGAAACTGCCTATTCTCTCTGGTCTGGCGGGTATTTAATGTCTCAAAACCTTTCTAATGGGGTTCAAAATTGGATTATTAGCCTTCCTTATTCTTCTTCCAATATGAATCTTTCTTTAGGTTATGGCATGTTGTTCGTATCTGATGGGAACGCATTAATAGGCTATGGTTCATGTCCTGTGACTTCAAACTACACGTTGCTTCAGGCTGTCGCTTCATTATATGCCTCTTCCCATATTGCCTGCGGGACAGCCATGCTTGACTACTTTTACCCTTCTTCAAACTATACAGTTGAGATTAACTACACATATATGCCAAGCCAAATGCTGCCAAATTTCAATGGCGGCTACATATATGTTCCATCTTCGCCTCAAACAAACATACCTGGGCCTTTATCAATAACTGCCTGGGTAAGCATCTCCACGCAGACTCAAGAAGGAACCATATTGGGAAAAGGCAATCAATATATGCTCTTTTACGATGGCTCTGCCGGAGGCTTAAGATTTGAAATCAACAACTCTGTACAGACGTGCGGAAATCCGCAGAATGGAGGCTCTACTTATCCTCTTACTCCTGGAAAGTGGTATTTTATTGCTGCAGTATACTCTGCAAACGTAATGAACCTTTACATTAACGGAAACAAAGAATACTCGATAAAGGTTCCTTGCTCCTCTATTTACTCTTCAAACGCACCGCTCACAATAGGATCTTCAAACGGGACAAATCTATTCCACGGAAGCATCGCTGATGTTCAGATATATTATTATCCACTCTCATCTTCGCAAATATATGGACTTTACTATGGAGGCATCTCAGCCCCCCCTATGCAAGGCAACAATGCATGGTATTTGCTTGAAGGCGATACAAACGACTACAGCAAATATGAAATATCTGGATATCCGATCAACATCTTTTACTCTTCCTCACCATTTAAGCCTCAGAGCCTTGTAAATTCATATTCAGTTACTTCTTTGACCCAATCAATGCCAATCAACAACAAATATTATAATGTTAGTGTTGTAGGATGGAAGTGATGATTTGAGAGCGCAACTGATGAGCCTTTTGGCACTTATACTCTTCGTACTTTTAGTTGCTGAACTTTTGTCTTTTGCAATCATAAACATACAATACAGCCAAGAAGTGCAGACTGCATCTTTGCAAGCCTCCTTGCCATCTACTTCGGTAATTTCATCTTCCGCCCAGGTCTTCGGACTCTCATCCCTTTCCAGAGCAGTGAACACCCTTTTCTACTTCGAGTCAAATCCTTCTCTAAGGATGCATGACATAATAAACGATACCTCCCTATTTCTTGAAGACCTTGTTTACAACGGCACTATCCCATATGCTTCAAATGAGCTGTTAGTAGAGAATATGATGAGAAACTACACATTGCAGTCTTTCTTAATTGCCGAGAGGCGCGCATTGGGCACGCATGTCGTTTCGAACATTTCTGTTTCGTTTCCGCAGGTCTACCAGTTATCTCCTTATTACCTCTCCTTGAGCTTTCTCGAGAGCGTCTCGTTTAACTCTTCTGGTCAGGAAGTAACTACGGTAATTCCCATAGTAGTCAATCTTTCTTTATCTGGCCTTCCAGACTTGTTCTATTCTCCGAAAGGCATTTACAGGCCGATAATATTTGCTGACCCATTTAACCTTACCGAATCATATGGACTCGCTTCTTCAAGCGGGCCTTCAGGATTTATTTCAGGGTCTGGCTCTCCGATACCAATTTCAGGGCCGAGTCCATTCTCTTATGGTGTTTCCTATAACGTACCCTCGTTTTTAACGTGCACCCAACTTAGCTCCCTTTTGCCTTCGCAGTTTTCATCTCCTCCATTAAGCCAAAGGGTTATTATAATAACGCAGAATGCAAATAGCCTTGGAACCTGCATAAACAATTACGGGGGAATTGTAACCGACGTTTTGAATAGCACATTCAAGTTGGCGATTCCATACTTGATCTATCCTAACAGTTCACCAGTATATTCGGTATCAAATGGGACAAAGGTCTTGCTGAGTGAAACAGCAATGTCTTTAATAAACATAGAGGGATTGAAGGACGCAATTCAAGAAGGGCTTTATTTTGCCTCTCCTTTCGCATCTTCATACCTCCAGAGGGCTCAAGGCACGTTGTTTGCTTCTTCAAGCTCTGGGATAACTACCTTTGCAGGATTTAAGACCCTTGCGGCAACGTTTAATGCCTTAAATTCTAGCACGATATCTGTGACAGATCCGCTTGTAAATACGAGTTCAAAGGGCTATAACACTGTAACATTTTGGATGTATTGGAATGGAACTCCGGGAGGCATGCCTTTCAGCTTTGCGCAGACTTCGTCTGGAGAGTATGACCTTTGGTTTGAGTCGTCTTCATGCTTCGGTTTTAATACAGGAAATGGGGACGCTTATGGAATAAATCCAAGCCAATTCTCAAACAAGTGGGTCTTTGTTGCAGCAGAATTTTATAACGGTCCTTATTCGTTAAACAATTCTTTGTTTATAAATGGTGTTAAAGAGACGCTTTCGCAATGTGCAGGAAGCAGCCACGTTGGAAAAGCCGTACAGAGCGTTCATATATCTGGATTGGGTTCATCCAACTACTTCTTTTCTGGACAGATATCAAATCTCCAAATATATAACACTGTTTTGCCTTCTTCCATGATCGATGAAATTTACCAAGAAGGCATAGATGGGAATCCGCTCAATACCAATTCCCTTGTAGGCTGGTGGCCGTTAAATGGGAACGCAAACGACTATAGTGGTTACGGTTATAATGGAATCCCTTCGAATGTGGCATTTTCAAACTTAATGAACTTCTCGTTCGATGCCCTCTTTCCATACAAGTATAATGGAACGTATCCGCTTCCAGGCATAAATTGCTACAACATGGCTTCATGCCAATCACCAAAGTCACAGCACATTTACCTTTCAGACTTTCCTTTTGAGATAGGCCCTGCGCAGGCAGCTTTCTTATTGTCTGGCTCTAAAGGCTATATAGAGCAGCAAAGTGGCTTTTCATTTATGAATAATGCAAACCAGCCTTTTAGCATTTCAGTCTGGGTATACCCAACATCAAGCAGCGGCGTAATTGTAGATGAGCTTGGCCAATCTACCCCGAATACAGGGTGGCACGACACTTGGATAGAGCTTGTAAACGGAAATGTGTATATAAGGGTTTGGAATTTGGCATGCGTTAATTTGGGAAGCATACCTTTGGATGCATGGAGCAATATAGTAATGGTAGGCTCTGTCTCAAGCGGAACCTTAACATATTCTGGTTACATAGATGGGGCATATAGAAATTCTGGCTCTGGAACAAGAAGCGTACCTGGAGGAAGCTCACTCATGTACTATCCATTAGGCGTCGGAGATTCAACTAACTGCGGTTCAGGCGCTTACTTTTCAGGTGCGATCGCAAACTATCAGTTCTATAATGCGTCGCTTAACGCCTCGTCTATCCAATCAATCTATTCGAGGGGAGTATTTGGTCAACCGATAAATAACGGAAGCCTAGTGATGTGGCTGCAACTTGATGGAAATACATATGGTTCTTCAGGCAACGGAATTTATGGAAATGGTTATAATGTGTCTTTTGTTCCAGTAACAAAGATCTATTCTTTATATTCGCCTTCATACTACTCTTCTTCATATTACTTCTCGAATGAATGGGGAGCGCTTGGGCTGAGCGTACCATAAAACTTGTGCTCTGCAAAGACCTTTAACCCAGCGAGCGGAATTCCCCTTGACTTGGCAAAGGATGAAAGCAAGCATTGCCATTGAAGCGAGAAGCCCCAAAGTTGCGGATGTGGCAGAAGCCACTTCAGCAAGGGCGGGGTAGTTCACTGCCTCTATAATATCCTGCGCCTTATTTACTGTTAGTAAATTTTTTTCTGCAAATATTTATATAAGCAC
>JAVZOJ010000011.1:0-15460 GCA_038882355.1 Candidatus Micrarchaeaceae archaeon
AAAGGAAATATATTAAGGTTTGCAAACAAGGTGCCGCTGCTATTCGATTCTGGATCTTGCGCAATAACAGAAGCTGTGAAGTCAGTTAATTGGAGGAATTATGGCATAGACTTTGAAAACTCTCCAATAACAGTAATAATAAACGTCTCAAGCGTTTTTGTCCCTTATTCTGGCGTGGGAAAGCAAGCAGTAGCTCAAGAGGAAGAAATAGTAGAAGAGGTAAGGCTTGCCACAATGGAGCTTGCAAGGTCTTTGGAGAAATACATAAAGAAGGTGAAAGTAAAGGAAATTATGGAAAAAAGGGCGAAGCTCTTGACGAAATATGCTTACCAGCTTGCTTCTGACCTAAGCGAGATAACAGGGAGGAGCAAAGAAGAGATAGAGAAAAGGCTGATTGAAGAAATAGAGAAAAGGCAGGCAAAGGAGAAGACTATCTCAACTCATTGAGATGGTCTAGATCTACCAACACAACATATTTCTTTTCTATTGCACTCTTCAATGCCTCTGCCTCCATAGAAAAAGAGCGCGAGAGAAAGTCTTCAAACTCTGCTTTCCTGATGTAGGAAGAGAATACAATATAAACCTTAATAGAAGGCTCTATCTCAAAGTCCCTTATATGCCCTGCATATATAATTACCCTCTTTTGAACACCTTTGATCGTTATTACAATATCAGCCTCCTTCGATGAATCAAGATCAGTGAAGAGTATTGCATTCGTAACGAAGAAATCCCTCAATTTTCTAAACACATACAGGTACTCTATATTGTGTCCGGTAGCATTGATCCATTTTGTCGGCGCATAGTAATTGCCAAATTCTTGAAGCAGGCCTTCCGTTACTAGTTGAACAAGCAGGTCTTCTGCATTTTTACTTGTAATGCTTACCGAAAGCCCTGCGTACCTTAAGTTTGTGCTCAGTCCATTCCTAAACTCTTCAGGAGAGAGCGGCATAAACTTCCATCTGTAATATGCATTTACCTTATCAAATACCGAAAGAACGTCTTCTCTCTTTAGCTTAATAGTTGTAGAAGAAGAGGTCTTCTTTATAATGTCAGGCACATCGATGTAATACTCGTCTCTCTCAGGGGCCTTTACCACAAGGTTGAGAATTATGACAAAGATGACTGCTATAAGCATCTCTATATAGATCAAAGGAATCTTGAAGATCTTCTTCTGGTATTCTGTCAAGTAGTAGTAGCTTTTTCCATTAATAGTTAAATTGAATATATGAGTTCCATATCCTATCGCGCTGCCCTGGGGGAGGGTATAGTTTATTATGCCGCCTGTCACGACTCCGCTCTTCTTGTAAATTCCGTCAAGGGATATTGTGTACGGGGTATTGTTCAGAGGTATGCCTCCCGAAGAAACTTGGAACAAGAAAGTCCTTGCAAGAAAGTTGTTCTTTATAGGCTCTATAGTCACATTGTCCTCCAAAAACACTGCTTGAGCATAGGTTTGCCCATATATGTTAACCAATTGCGCTATATAACCTCCTGGTGGAAAATTGAATGTGAGATACTTTATAATTCCTGTCGACGTGTTGAAGAAACCAAGGGGTATTGAGTCTACAAGAGAAAAGTTTGAATTGTAAACGTTAAGGCTAAAGGAGTATTGTGAAGTTGAGTTGAGAAGCAAATATGTTGGTATTGGGTAAGACTCAGGCACGAGGCCTTGCAGGCCTATCGCTGCTTTGTTAGGAAATTCTGTAGATCCAAGCGCGCTCTTGAATAGGAAACTGTTCCCGTTTCTTGCGCCAAAGACTGTAAGAAGGTAAACGCTTTGAAGATTGGTGCTGTTCAAAGGCACAGTCATATTAGTAGCGAAGAGCCCGAGAGTGCCTGCAGGATTACTTGAATTGAAGGAAACCCTGCCAAGCGCAAATGTAGGGTCAAAGAATCTAGAATAAAGCACGTTTGCTATGTCATAGGCCATTTCAGATGCATTGTTCCATCCATATATGGGGTAATTGGAAAAAGCGATAAAGGTTCCGTTGTATGAATTAGTAGCGCTCACGTTCCCATATGAGTATCCATGGTAAAATCCAAAAGTAGGGTTATGAAACAAAACAGATTCTTTCTTTTGAAAATAAAACCGTGAAGTCAAGAGGTTTGACTGATTGAAGGCTTGAGTCAGATTCTGGGGAGTTATTAGTATAACTCCGTTAGGGCCGATTGAGGCTGAGAAGTTAGAGCCGACATAAACTATTGTTACGCCCCTTTTTAGAAGGTAAAAAATCGAGTAATTGTTAAAAAGGAGGAAATAAGGGATAAGGCCTGTCGGCACTATCAATAAAGAGCTGCTGTTCAAGTCTTTTAGTTCAGGGTAATTTACTATTCTTAAAGATGAATTCAAGAGACCAAAAAGGTAAAGGTAGTGAGAAAGGTTTGAAAAGAAGCTTGTTTGGTTGAAGCATTTTATGCAATAGCCAGAAGTGTTAATAACGTATATGCTTGGAAGCGGGTCTCTTCCGAAAACCCCTATTTCTCCTAATGCGCTGGTCGCGTTAACCATGCTATACTTGATAATTGCATAGCCACTGATATTTTTGCTGTTGTAATAGGCAAGCCCTGACCTGAAGATTGAAAAAGAGACGTTTATGTTTGGAGGCGGTTTTGGAGGTTTGTAATGAATGTATTTGTTGAAAGAGCTTATTTGAATAAAGAATAAAATACCAATAAACACTATTAAAAATGCAGCGACTATGCCGATTGCTAATTTCGGAAGCCCCCGCCTTTCTTCCTTTTTTTCCTTTATGCTAACCATTATTCATCATTCCTTTATGTTGTTCTTAACCAAGTACTTATTTACAAATTTTTCAAAGTATTTCGATATAATATTCTCGCTTTTCCCTATGCGCTTTGTAATAGAATAAACTTTTACATACCTGAACCTTTTTCCTATTTCGACTTTATATTCCATATTCACCCCTTTAATTCAATATATCCCAACGATACCATCTTGTCCAGTATCTGCTCTATCCTAGGTATTGGCACATTGTAGTTTTTTGAAAAAGATTCAAGGTCTATTGAACCGTTATGTTCCTCTATCCATTCCTGTACCATGACCATAAGGGCGTTGTCAGAGTAAGTCTGCAGCTTTCCAAGCTCTTCTTTCAGCATTTGGTTCTCTTTCTCAAGGTTTTCTCCGCTTATAGTTAGGTTTCTGTTAGAGACCGCAAGATCTTCCGCAACCTTTTTCAGCTCTTTATATTCCTGAAGCAAAGAATCATATTTGTTGAAAAGGTCTGAATAGTCTGAAGATATTCCCTTTAAAAGGGAATCCAGCGTCGATTCTGTGTATTGAAGCAGCTTGCTTTGGTCAACCTGATACATATCGGAAATAAGCAAAATCATAGAAGTGAGCTCTTTCAGGACTTCGGCCCTTCTTACTGTAATGCTTTTCTCCGGAGGTATTGAATAAATGAGATTAATGCCATTGTCCCTTATTGTAACAATGAAGAACAAATAGGGTTTCTTGTGCGTGCTTCTTGCCTCTACATACACTGCAGTCACTCCGTCAGGGTTCCTTCTTGTATCGTATATCCCAACAGAGTCTATCTTCTCTTTTATTGTGTCCATTCCAGCAGTTGCTTTCCCAGGCAAAAATATCTCTTCTACTCTTGGTTTGACCTCTTCTTCTGTCAACCTAAACGCACCTTAATTAATTTATCCAGCTAACGCTTTTATATCTGCTTTATTCATTCTTTTCCGACTTTTTGAGCTTCGGAACGTAAGACAAAAACGATGCCAGGAATAGAAATATAAGGATTCCTAGCCCTTCTAAAAATGCACGCAAGGACATCCCTGCAAGAACAAGAAGGACAAGAAATATTACGCCCAACGCAATATATAGCACTCTTCTTCTCTCGAATTTTTCTCTCATGGCTTTATACTTTGGATAGCAGTCTCTGCAAACTACAAGCGTATTGCCTTTATATATTTTCAGCATCTTCTTGAACGATTTGATGAACCTTACGTAATAGTCAGCTTCAATTTCTATTCCATTCTTCCTGTTACCGCATATTATACAATACTTTGCCAATATATCACTCCAATACAGCCTCAACTACCCTGCTAAACGCGGCTTTTATCTTTTCTTCATCAAGAGTTTCTATGACTGCGCGTATCTTTACGTCGTCAAGGCCGATTCTTCTAAGCACCCTTTTGACATCTTCCTCTTTAAGCCCCATTTTCTGAAGCATGCCTGCAAATGCAACCACGTTTGCATGTCTCCTTGATTTCTGCAGTTCCGACAAGAGCATGTCGATTCTCTTTTCGTCCACTTTTAGCGCTATCAACATCTTTTTCAATTCATACTTTGATATTATGATTGTTTCTGCCATCAAACGCCCTCAAATATCTTCGTTATCATGATGTCATTTAGGCCAAGGTTCCTGAAGAATGACGCTATATATTCTCTTGGCACACCCTTCGAGACAAGGAACTTTGAAACGTCCTTTACGTCTGCCATCCTGCCAAAGAGCTCCAAATGATCTATGAGCTGATTGATTACATCAGAACCGACTCCAGATTCTAAAAGCTTTGAATTAAGGTCTACCTTTTGGAGTTGTATCTCTTTTTCTATCTCTGGGTTTGAGAGCTCCTCAGGAGTAAGTATCTCTGCAAAAGAGATCGTATAAGTGTCAAGAGGGACTTCCCCTATGATTCTCTGCAATATGAAAACATTGGGGAATAGGACGCTTGTCTGGAAAGAAATGTCTACAGCCGCCTGGCCCACACCGAATTTAGTAATCTCTGACCTTACAAAATTCGAAAAATTCAAAGATCCTTGAAGGTACTGCAGGAATTTTTCAAACCTTATTCTAAGCATTATTGTGGTTCCCACATTCGAGAATATCGTCTCGCTTATATCTGTGGGATTTTGGGAGGCTACGATAAGGCCAAACTGGTACTTTCTCCCTTCTCTTATAATCATTACAGCATCGCTCCTGTCATCGCCAGCTATCTTCCAAGCTTCATCCAATACAATTATTGCCTTTAGCCCTTTTGAAGGGCTCCACCCTTCCATTCTCATCCTTTCTTTCAAGGTTTGGAGTATGAAGAGCGCGGCAAGCGCCCTAAACCTCTCATCTGGCAGGCCTGAGAGGTCAATGTCTACAAGGCCCGAGGTTGACAAAGCCCCCAAATCTATGGTGCTCTTCTTTGCAAAATAGTCTTCTCCTTCTCTTGCAAACTGCCTAAGCCTATATATCGCATTTTCTAGTTCGGCAGGATACGCATATGTGCCCTCTTGCAGCTTCTCTTGAAGAAGCGCTATTACATCTTTTAATGTAGGGGGTTCCTTCTTTGGGTCTGGATTTGTTGAAAGAGAGATTCCCATATTTACATATGCCTGCTCCATTGCTTCTTCAGTAAGCCTCAGCTGCTCAGGGTATTCTCCTATGTCAGTGAGTATTGAAAGAGAATTCATTATTTGCTTGACCCTGTCTATCGGCTTCATTCCTGAAAGATCCATAATGTTCAAGTAGTCTCCTTTTCCAAGCGACACTACCTTTCCTCCGCTTTGCTTTACCCATGCTTTGTACTCCCCTGCCCAGTCAATTATAATCGCATTTGTGTTCCATATATAGCTCGCCCTGATAAGGAAAGTCTTTACGAAGAAGCTCTTCCCTGCTCCTGTTATTCCAACAACGGCTATGTGAGGATTGGTGATGTTTGCATAAGTCCAAGTAAAAGGCAGGCTGAAGAGCTTTGTGATGCCAATAAATATAGAATTCGTTGGATCATTGAGCAGGTATTCATAAGGTGGCTCAGGGGGCCTGCTCAGTATATTCCTCTTCGCAAGTTCGTTTGACAAAAGACTTTGAAGCCTCAAGATCGTCATATTCATCCCTGCGTAAAGAAAAGCTTTGTAAGCTCATCCTGAGAAGGCAAAATATAATTAAACAGAAAAACGTAGTAGAGCTCCCTTCCAACAATCCTAGTGGCATCTATGTCAAACCCAGAAAATGCGGTTCTGAGCTTTGAGAGCTGCGCATCAAGGTTGTCGCTTGCCTCTTTTTCGCTTATCCCTGTGGCTGTGGTTTCTATATACATTATTGAATACAGCGCTTTCTCGTCCCTCGAAAGTCTTTCAAGCCTTGCCTGCACTATGTTTATTTTTCTTTGCAAATCTTGAACGATCTCAGGGTTTGGATTTCCTCCCTGAGACTCTCTTGCAAGTTGAAACTCATAATAGCCCCTCTTTCCTTCGAGCTCGTCCCTGTACTTTTGCACATCGTGCGCAAAAGAAATGATGGTGTATTTGAATGGGAAATCTATGCTCATGACCGCCCTTTCCCATTTGTCAGGAGCCTCTGCAAGCTTTATGTCTTCGCTTTCGTCCAGTTGCTCTGAGGCGAATACATAGCTGAATACGTTTGCAGAAAGGTATCCAGTAGCATAATAGATAGAGTTGTATTTCTTTATCACCTTGTCTTGAGAAGGCGGTATTATATAGTCTTTCGCTGGAACAGTCTCCAATTTAAGCGCGTTCGTTATGAGAGGAAAAATCACAAAGTCGGCATAGGTCAAAAGGAGGAGCATTGCAAGGCCAATTATCGAAAACGCCACCATAACTAGCTTAAACGGCCCAAATTCTGATACAATAAATAGAATAATTAAGATTACCATTGCGCAGGTCGCCAAGTAAAATATCGTTCGCTCGTCCATTATAATCCCTGCTCTACAACTTTTTCTTTATACTTCTCACTCACAGTCACATATGGAATTATGTATTCTGGCTCTATTAGCTTCAATATTTCTTTGCCTTCTGCTATCTCTGCGGGAACCCCAAGCAAAGAGCTTATTCCTGCTGAGATCTCTTCTGCCTTTATCAAAGCAAGGTTCGCCGCTTCTTCCTCAGTTGCGCCTTCGGAAGACACGGTGACATACGCCACAAGCGCATTAGAATCTGACCTAGTAAAGTGGAAGAGGACATTTTGCCACATCGCCATCATTCCCTTTAGCCTTTCAATCTCCTCTTTAGGGGCATTTGGATCGTTTGAAAGCTCAGTAAACTTTATCTCTGCCTCGCTTAGCTTGTCTCTGATTTTGTTTATATACTCATCTTTATCTATCATAAACACGTGAGATGAGAGCTTTATGGGGGTAGAGCTAAGGCTAAGGATTCTTCCAAAGACCTTAGAAAACTCAATCTTTTCCTCATCGCTCATCTCAGTCGCAGATCTGTATATGGGCACTTTTACAAATGCGCTTGCATAAATGCCTCCGCCTAACCTACAGACTATTGCTTTGTTAGAGCTATGCATCGTGAAGATCTCCGAATCATTCAAAACAATCCTTCTGCTCCTAGACTTGAACAATGGAAATAGGATATATGAGTAAAACCTTGAAAAGTATGCAAGCAGGTCGAACCCTATTGCAAGCAGCCCAAGAATGAACTTCAAGATGTATGAAATCTGTACGGAGAAGACTATATAGATAAGAATAACTGAGACTGCAAGGAACGTTACTAGAAAGAGAATGTTTGTTTTTACTAGCATACCTTATTATTTAATACAAAAATATTTTTATAATGTTTTAGAACCTCGCCATTCCCAGTGATTTGGTCCTGTAAGAAAATCCACCTATAAAGTCAGAGATTGTTACAATAAATGCATAAGTTATTCCGAATATTACTGCAGGAAAGAACAAAATGTCAAGGAAGAACCCGCCCATAGAATACTGAAGCTCCTGGACTACGCTTGCGAGTGTGCTTCCTGCATTCTGCTCTGCTGCCGAACCTTGACCATAGTATTGAAGCTGAGAAGAAGCCTGCTCAAATTCGCTTAGGAATTGTCTATTGGTTATAGAAAAGGCAATGCTGAATAGAAGCGGCATTACAAGAAAGATGCCTATGCCTATAGAAATCATCGTGCCTCCAAAGCCCCTTGTTGGCGGCAAGGCCCTAAGAATAACCCCTGGAATGATGAAAACAGGTATTCCAGAGTACATGCCGAAGATTATCAGATAAAACTCTGTATGAAGTACGAGCAATCCATCTATAAGAAGGTCGAAAATAGCGCTTGCAGGTATGATAAATAGGATCGATATGATGGTAGAAAGCAGTCCAACTATTTTCTGGGCGCTTGCAATGAATACTAAGTTTATTGACGTATAAAAGTAGTCTATGATTAGGCTGTTGAATAGGTTAGAAAGGAGAGACTCTACCTGTGAAATAATAGAAGATATGAACGACAACGAGGTGATATAAGGGTCAAGAGGAAAAAGAGATGAAGGGAAAACCCCGAAGATTATGCCAGAGAGAAATAAAAACGCCACTACAATAAGCGTAGTTGCTATCGCTTCATAGAGCTCCCCTAATGCAAAGTTTCTTACATTTAGGTTTCCTGAAGCCACACCAACCATAAATATGACTCCTGCTATGAGAAATGAAACAAGCGCCGCTAAAATCGCTATAGGAGACCATTTTGACCATATTTCTTGGACCGACTTGTTTATGTTGTTGCAATACCATGAAGCTCCAGATACGGTTGCGAAGCCGGTTGGAGAGCAAGGAGAAAAGTATGAAGGCTGAGCCTCTGCTATCGCAAAAGAAAGCAGAACAAACATAAAGACATAGACTTTCATATCAATCCCGTCAGGAGACTCAAGATATCTATTCTTTCACCTATTGCAGATGAAAAGTCAATGACAAAGACATCTGTGATTGCAAGATTTATAAGAGGAACTATCGTTATTCCTATAGCGATAAGCCCGCCATAGTAAATCAACAGGAAAGCTGCGGTTATAGATAAAGGAATTGATGCAGTGCATACCAACAAAAATGAAAGAGCGCAGGAAATAAAGGAAAACAGCACTGCGGCAAGGCTTCCATAAATGGGAACTGCAGAGAAGCCCCCAAGGTTGTTGTTTATAAATCCATATGATATTGCAGACAGCGAAGGGTAGAGAAGCCCAAGCCCTAAGCCCAAGGATATAAGCACGCCGCCTAACCCTCTCGTAGGCCCAAATATCCTTGCAATAAACCCTACTCCCATAAATACTGAAAAAAGGAATAAAGCAGAAGCGAGGATCACGATTTGCACTTGCGAAAGAACGTAAAATGCATATGCAAGGCCCAAAGCAAGCCCTAGAATGTCACCAATGCCTCTCGATAAAGAGAACGTAGACTCTACGCCAAGGTCGCGTATGTTGGCAGGAGCCAAAGGTGTGACGCTCAGGGTCACAGAAGGAGACAAAGAGGTAACCACCCCAGAGAGATATATTACTTCCATAAAGTCCAAGTATACGCTGTTAAAGAAATGGACATTGCATAATGCGTCTAAGTAAATGTTGTTTACATTGGAATTGGAGCACTGATAAACATTTAGATTATTGTTCAACAGATAATTGTTCTCGTTTGGATTGAAAGAAATAAATAAGGAAACAAATAGCCCAAATATAAAGATAAGCACAAGGTTTGTAATGACTTCAAATATCTTGTTTCTGCTCCAGCTTCTCAATCCTTCCATCTCAATAAGCGGACTTAATTGGTAAACTACAGCATAAATTGAAATCATGGCAAGAGAAACGAGTACAGCTACAGCAATCCAGTAGAAATTGAATGAGAAGCATAGGAAAGGATTCACTGAATTAAATATCCCAGAACTTGGGCACGCGAGAAGGATTATTCCGTTCATATAATCTTAGACAAGAAAGAATGGCTCTGCGCAGACAGTGAAGGAGACCCAAATATGTCTCCGAACGTCTCTAATAGGTCAAAAGATACAAGGAAGGCAATAACTAAGCCCAAAATTATTCCTATAAAGCTTTTTATTGCAGAATAAAAGTCATATATCATGTAAGAAAAGAAAGAAAAAAGTTGGAGTGGGTTTATTGAAGAAGGCGGTTTAGATGAACTGATGCTCACTACAGGAGCTGAACTGCCTGGGTTTGAAGAATACTGGCTCACTTCTAGATTCGAAATGAAAGGATAAAATATTGCAGGAAATATTACATAAAAGGAAAGAAACATAGAGATCATGGCCCCTCCTGCTGCCCTTGAAAAAGGAAACGCCCTAAGCGCTATTCCTATGAGGAACAGGATAGGCATAAATCCTTCTATGAAGAAAAACATTAATATCAATCCTGCTCCCAATCCGGCCAAAGATGCATATACATCACCTTCCAAACTTACGACCTGAGACAAATTATTGGCAAACCAAAATGGAGAGAAAGAATAGCCTACAACTACTACAGCATATCCAAACCCAATCTGAGAAGGCATTAAAAGTAACTTAATAGATCCCAGCGTATTTAGAAAGGAAGACAAAATCGTGGCATTGAACAAACTTATTAATGCAGGTGCGACTATTTTGCTGCAAGCAGCATTTTCAGAATACTGGAAAAGATCGGACGTTGGAGCAAGGGTGGGCCCGCTTTGCCCATTGGAAACGCTTAATGAAATAAGGCCGGATATAAAGTTAGCCAATGATGAGATGTTTTTTATGACTACATACTCTATAATTATTACAATAAAGAATGTAAGTATGCCCTCAAGTATTTCCTCTTTTGAAAACTCCTTTAGCTTTTGATAACTAAATGCATATCCAATCCCATAAGCTAGACCGCCAATAAGAATCATGACTGTGGCTATAGTCAGCGCAATAAACACGAATGTGTTTGAAAATGAAGAGGAAGGCAAGTGAAGGTTGGAAAACAAGGTAGAGCAGAGCGATGGTGCTTGAGATTGTTGAAGTGGTGTTGAAGGAGGCGGAGCTAATAATGAGAGCTTCAAGATGAACGCAAAAGCCACTCCAAAAATTGAATAGATCATACCAACCTACCCAATAATCCAAGAGAGGTTTCTCCTCCCAATACGGCAGAGAGGCTCTGGATTGCAGAAAGCACGATAATTAAATTCAATAAAGGCATAATATATCCTTCTACTGACATGACTCCATACATGTTGATAAGTGCAAAAACATTATTTATTACTTTGCTAGGCGTGCATGTGATAGTTGGCGGTATAGGAAGAGTTCCTACAAAAGACCCAAATAGTGCAGCCATCGCGGAAATGGCTCCAAGCAAAGGAACGAGATAAACTGAAGCAGTCTCAAACTCTGAGAGTATAAGGTTTGAAGTATAGCAGCCATAATAATTGTTTATCCAGTCTGCACGTGGAAAGGAGAAGAAGTTTATATCTACAGTTATATTCGCCACGCAAAGCTCTGATGTGGAATTGTAGGTGTAACCCGAAGGGCAATACTGTGAAGGATTTGCAGGAGGAGAGGAGGGAATAGCATAAGATTGTTGAGGGCACATGTTCGATGGGTTCGCAGAACTGCATGTGCAGCGTCCTACTACGCTGCTTGCTGATGCTGGATTGCCGCATTCATATTCGTAGGCATATTGCTTAGAGCAAAGGCTCGAGCAAGCGTAAGGCAGGCTTGAAGCAGGAACATAGCCACCTATGGTGTTTGCGCCATATATTATTACATTGCCTTGATCAGGCCCAGAAGTGGGCGCTTCATAAATAAGAAGCAGTGGTAAAGAATTGTAGCCAAAAGGCGTTATCTCTGAATTGAGCGTATAATATTCGAGAAGCGTCAGTAATGGATATAAAAGGATCGCTCCAATACCTATAGCTATTATCAATCCCCCGGTCTTCCTTGTAATAATAAGAGAGCGGAGTATTAGGCCTCCTGCAAGAAGGTATGGCCACCCATAAATAAGGAAGACAAATGCGAGTGACTCAAAGAAAAAGATATAGAATATTAAGATTGCCTGCAGGTTCAGCGACTGAGTGGCCCTAATTATTGTTGTATAGCCAGCAAGCGGAGTATAAGAGAACGTAAATTGCTCTGCCCTTGGGATCACTCCATTTGTATAGCATCCAAAGCCTGTGCAAAATGCTGTCAAAGAAGTAAGCTTTGAAAGGAAACCTACAAGCCCTTCAAAGACATATAAAGAATTTAGGTTTGATGCCGATTGATTTGTTAGATTTGCCATTATCATATATGACGATGCAAGGCCGTTGTCTATACTGTTTCCGCCTATCGGATCAAGTATTATGTCCTGGCATATCGTATTTGTAGGAGAATTTGCTGTTGTAGGGTTTATATACTGAAGCTGAGAGCCCTTCAGTATAGAACAGTCAGACTTCGCAAAGCTCGGAATCGGAAAGGCGCTGTTAAAGAAGGAAAGCAAAAGCGTTATTATCACCGCTATTATAATCGCATATACTGCTTCTCCAATGCCTGAGGTCCCTATTTTCTTTACCTTTTTATCCATAATCAAAGAGCCTGCCATATATATGGCTCCATTTATGAATATTGAAAGCAGCGCCGCTATCCCTGCTACTACAACCCATTCGAAAAATGCGCTTTTTGGAGTTATAAACTGAAGGAGGAAGCTAACCAAGCACATCACCTCTCTTGATAAGATTAGGTATAGAGCTGAGGCCTTTTGACAAACCTATGGCAAATCCTATGCTTATTCCTGCTGCTACGGCAAGCATAACGATCGATTGAAATACATATGCAGCAACGTCTCCTGAAAGGGAGTCAAGCAGTGCAGGAATGTTGAATAGGCTCTCTAAAAAGGCAGTAAATCCAGGGACAGAAAACAGGGAGTATACATTAAAAGAATATGAGAATGAGTTATTAAGGCCATTGAAAGAGCTTGGCGGTGTGTAACTCGAAAAAAATGTGTTTGTAGGGATAGGCTGCGGCACCTCCACGTACTGCCTTATGGCCTGAGGGCTCGCATAAAAGACCCAAACAAACGTTGCAAAGTCAAACATGATTGCAAGAGGAAATATAAAATATGATGCTATGGCTATTGACAGAAAAGAGTCTGCAGCCTCTCTAAGCTTTGGACCCATAAAAACAAGGCTCCTTAATATCAAGGCCACTGGCAATACAACGTCTAGGGCAATAAACTCGATTGCAAATAGAGCAATAAATAGTATAAAGAGAGTCCCGTAAGAGGCGACAATGAATCCTGTGAATGTGGAAGAAATTATTGTGTCGAATGAAGAGAAATATCCTACAAAGTCATATGAAGATGAAAAGGAAATGTCAATGACTCCTTTAGAAAAAGAGATGGGGTTTGGGGCCAAATTAATCCCTGAGAACAAATAGTTTATAATGTAGGAAGAAATATAAAGGTCAATAGTAGTAGAAAAAAGTCTTACAAAGAGTCCAGTTCCCTGTGTGAAGAGAAGCTGGCCTACATAATATTCTGAAAATGAAATAGGATCTGATGCCAACGCGGGATTTTCAAACTGCGACAAATAAGGAGGGAGCTGCGCTTGCGAGAGCACGTAATGCATAAAGTTGGCCATCGAAGATGACGCAAGCTCGCAGGTTGTTAAAGAAAGCAGAATAATAAAAGAGAGAATTATTCCGCTCATTACCATTGCGACAATTTCAGATTTTGAAGCTTGCTTAAGCTTTTCCCTTTGCTGAGCAGAAAGAAAGTTTGACAAAGAATATATGAAGCCAGATACTGTTATGCCTATAAGAATCACTATAAGATTCACTTGGATCCAATAATTTCTATCTATCGTTGGATAGCTGCAATGGGAAAGAAAAGCGTTAAGCAACAATTGAGGGAGCATTTACACAACCTTCAACTTTTTGCCAAGGCTCAGACTTAATGTGCCGCCAAGGCTCTTCGCAATCGCGTTTGTGAGGAAGTATCCGATAAGCAGATCTATAGGCAACAAAAAATATTGCACAATTAAAAACATGCCGCTTGTAACGGTTTCGTTTATGAAGGGGAATATAGAATTTATATAAAGAACCAAATCTTCGATAGGCTCTCCTATTTGTGACGCGAAAAAGTTGAATATTATGCACCACCAAGGACCGCATGAAGAACTGAGCAAATATGCTGAAGGAAAAGAGGAAACAATTACGTTGTAGACTGGAGTGTTGAACAGTAGAAGCAGAGAAGGATAAATAAGGCCGACGCCGATGCTTATCGCAACGACCGTTCCTCCTATGCTCCTTGTAAAAGGCATTGCTCTCAGAAATATTCCCAGAGGCAGAAGCACTTCCAACGCAAGCGCTATTATGAGAGGGAGGAGGTAGAACTCTGCAAGAATAAGTGACCCTATTGGAAAGAAAAGGAGCACAATAAAATCGTTTATCAAAGAAGTATTTGTTGATACAGATGGACCTGCATCGAGCATTCTATTGACATATGGATTCATTACAAATCCAAAGTCAAACCCTGCTGGAGATGTTGGAAGAAATGGAAACGCAAGCACAACATCTATTTTAGAACTCTTTAAGACTCCAAGAACTTGAGACTGATTCAGCAACTTGCTTGCCGAATAAGCAAATATGTCGTTGCACGACTCATTTAAGTAAGAATTGGGGCCATAAAGTTCATAGATCATTTCCGTAATACCAGTAAGGGGGAGCTGCCCGTTGGTAGCAGTCTGCGAGAAGCTCTGGGGTGAAACTGGCGATATTGACAAAGTGATTGAAGAGACAAGCATTATTACAGAATAAATTATTCCAATAAGTATCGCGCTTTTAGCTATTTCGAGTGCCTCGGAACCAAGCCAGTTGACTAGCCTTCCGTTTGAGAGCCTGTTTATTATCACGCCAATGGCCAATATATCTATCGAGATTATCAACGCAATAAGGCTTATGCCAATCGAGTAAGAATTAAGGGCTATCCCATAAATGGTGGGCACGACGCACACAATCGAATTTGCTTCTAAAAGTATTCCAAGTTCAATCATGCTTTATCAGATTAATATGCTTGCTTATTTATTAAATATTTGCCTTTTTGAATATATTGATAAAATGAAAGAAAAAGATAAGATTGCGCTGGTTACAGGAATGCTTATGATCCTAGTGATATTGTACCCTTCAACCCTTTTTTTCTTTCAATCAGAATCAAACCTTCTTTCCATTTTGGGGCTCTCGTTTTTGGGCTATGCAATCCTTTATTGCTATAACAAAAGGTCAAAGGCACTTTATGTTTCCACACTTGCATTGTTAGTCTTATGTTATTTGTACTTTTCACTCAACCTCGGAAACTACACAATATATAAAGCATTCGAAGAAATCGAGATAATGTTTTTATTCTTCGGCCTGTTTATGATTGCGCTGTTCTTCTCTACAATATATGCATACTTGATAAGGATAAAAAATTACAAGTACGCAATAGCTGTTATCTCCATATTGGCTTTAATATCAATCATTTTGTACACAAAAATCATAACAGGATATAAGCCTGACGATGAGCTTGAGCTTACTTATTTTGCAAATAAAGTGCTATTAAAGGGGATAAACCCATATACTGTTTCTTTTAACTCCTCTCTCCTTAGCAACATCACAATTGCAGGGGCTACAACCACTTCCAACAATGAAGTCATAGGGGTCTTTGACTATCCTGCGCTTGCCTTCCTTTCATACACTCCTTTTTTCATCATAAGCAAAAGCTTTTCTCCTTATTACGGAAGCCATGCAATAAATTACCAAGCAATGGTTTTCTC
>JAVZOJ010000012.1:0-15433 GCA_038882355.1 Candidatus Micrarchaeaceae archaeon
ACAACTTTAGCGCTGCCCCGACTTTGCCGACAGGATGCGCATTAAAGACAATGGTGAACAATACAGACACTTATGAATCTGCATTTGTTGCAGTTTGCCCTTCAGCATCCTCAGGCACTTATACAGTAACTGAGAGCTTGAGTAATACTGGATCATCAGCTTTGGGTGCATATGTCTTTCCGCCGCAGAATGTCATATTTGATGATAATATCCCGAATGGGAAAATATCAACAGCAGGGCTTACGCTTAGCAGCGGCAGCAAACTTCAGATCCTTGGTACAAATACAATAACTGCTCTCCCTCCAGCAAACTTCGTATTCAGCAATTGGCAGATTAGCAACACAATAAACTTGACGCTTAGTAGCACAGTTGCAAACCCTGCCACATTGACGGTATTTGGAAGCGGCACAGTCACTGCAAACTATAACGGGATAAGTAAATTCGTCGAAACAGGTCTGCCAAGTGCGACAACATGGAACGTTATATATGATGGCATACTCAACAGCTCAACTACTAACACCATAACATTCTCTACACCGCCAGGCAACTACCTATTCACAGTAGCAAACCAAGTAGTAAGCGGTACAACCTATATACCAAGCCCTAGCAGCGGCTACCTCGTAGCTGGAAATACAACAACAATAAAGTTTACACCATTGACGTGCACAATTTCTTTGAGCTCAAACACCATAGAATTTGGGAGTATGAACCCAAGCTCCATTGCTCCAACTACAAAAAGCATAATTGATGACAATACTGGAAATACGAAAGCATATATGTTTGTATATGGCTATAACTGGACGGGCCCTCTTTCCTTTGGAGTAAGCAACACAACATGGAGCGCCGTGGCTAACACACTTTTTTCTTCTGCTAAACGCTTAACAAACACACCAACCAACACTTCTATTTTGGTGCCTGCGGGAAGCTCAAATACCATATACTTTGGCTTAGGCATACCTGGAGGTACGCCCCCAGGCAGTTATTCACAGAACATAGTTATAGAGAATAGTTGCTGAAGAGAGGTTTGCAAAGTACAGTCCTTCTGCCATGCTATTTTTCGTTTACTATTCTGAATTTCTTTGTGCGTTGCTCCGCTTTATGCTTGGAAGAATTTTTATACTTATGTGTTTTAAAGCTAAAAGTGGTGCTATGGCTGAGGAAGAATTGAAATCTCTTTTAAAAGACATTCCTCAAGAAACTCTCGACTTCTTTAAGAATGATGAAATAAGGGCTCGAGTATTCTATGAAAAGTACACCTTGAAAGACTTTGACGGAACTCCGATAGAAAAGACTCCGTTAGATATGTGGAGAAGAGTGGCAAGAGAGATCGCAAGCGTGGAAAAAGAGGAAAAAAGAAAAGAGTGGGAAGAAAACTTTTACTGGCTTCTCGAGGACTTTAAGTTTGTTCCAGGCGGCCGCATTATGTTCGGAGCAGGACAAAAAGGGAGAAAAGTCACGCTTCTAAACTGCTATGTAATACCTATCAAAGAAGACAGCATAGAAGCGATATTTGACTGGTGCAAGGAGGCAGCAAGAACATATAGCTATGGAGGCGGCGTTGGAGCTGATGTAAGCATACTGAGGCCGAAAGGCGCAGTGACGCACAATGCTGCGCTTAGGTCCTCAGGCCCTGTGTCTTTCATGGAGATCATGAGCGAGACTACCCATACAATTGGGCAAGAAGGAAGGAGAGGAGCCCTTATGATTACAATAAGTGTTGAGCATCCTGACGTCGTCGAATTTATACATGCAAAAAGAGATCTAAACAAGATAAGGTATGCAAACATAAGTGTAAGGGTAACAGACTCCTTCATGCGCGCTGTAGAGAACGACGAAGAGTTCACCCTACATTTTGAGAATGAAGTTGTAGGAAAGATAGAGAAAAAGGTTAGAGCTAGAGATATATGGAATGAGCTCATAGCCAATGCGAGAGATTGGGCTGAGCCTGGGCTTCTGTTCTGGGATACGATTAAGAGATACTCTCCTAGCGAATATAACGGGATGGAAGTGATAACAACAAACCCATGCAGCGAGCAGCCATTGCAGCCTTATGGGGCATGCGACCTAGGAAACATTAACTTGTCTTACTTCGTCATTGACCAATTCAAAGATACTGCAAGGATAGATTGGGATTCTTTGGAAAAAGCAATCAGATTTGGGGTAAGGTTCCTAGATAATGTATTGGACTACAATGCAAACAAACATCCTCTAAAAGCGCAGAGTGAGGCTGTACTAAATAGCAGAAGAATAGGCCTAGGCGTTACTGGATTGGCAGACATGTTTGCAAAGCTGAAGATAAAATATGATAGCGAAGAAGCGATAAGGCTGGCAGATATATTATTTGAAAGGATTAAGCTCATTGCATATGAAGAAAGCATAGAATTGGCTAAAGAGAAGGGGCCTTTTCCTTTGTTCGATGCCGAAAAGCACTGCTCTATGGAATTTGTCAAATCCTTGCCTAAAGAAATTCAAGAAAAGATAAAGTCTTTTGGCTTAAGGAATGTAGCCATTCTCACTATACCCCCAGTAGGAAGCGGATCTGTATTAGCAGGCACTAGCTCTGGGATAGAGCCTATATTCGCTTTCAGCTATATAAGAAGGTCAGAGTCGTTGAGCAAAGAAACCTTTAAGGTATATCATCCTTTGGTAAAGGAGTATATGGATATGTATGGATTGTCAGAAGAATCGCAGCTTCCTAGCTTCTTCATAGAAGCCCATAAGATTAAGCCTGAGTTTAGGGTCAAGCTTCAAGCAACGATACAGAAGCACATCGATTCTGCAATATCTTCCACAGTCAACCTTCCTTCTACTGCCACGAAAGAGGAAGTAGGCAATATTTACTTCTTGGCTTGGAAGCTGGGATGCAAAGGCATAACTGTATATAGAGAAGGGTCAAGGGAGGGCGTGCTGATTACAGAAGAAGAGAGCAAGAAAAAGGAAAAGGAAGAATGGAGCAGGCCAGAATATCTGAGCGGAACTACGATAAAGATGAACACTGCCCAAGGGTCTTTGTATGTGACCGCGAATTTCGAGAACGGGAGCATGAAAGAGGTGTTTATCAACCTAGGGAAGACAGGGAGCGATGAGAAAAGCTATGCAGAAGCGATAGGAAGGCTTATTAGCAAGTACCTTCAATTAGGGGGCGATGCGGAAGAGATTATAAAGAGCCTGAAGGGAATACGGGCAAATTCTTCCACATTTTGGGACAAAGGGCTGAAGATCTATAGCATTCCTGATGCAATTGCCAAAGCGTTGGAGCTTGCATTAAACAAGTCTCTTATAGCGAAGCCTTTGAATGAGCCACTCCAGAACGAAGAAGGGGTGCAGAAGTCGCTTAAGGAAAAAAGTGTAGAGCCGGAAGTATGCCCTAAGTGCGGAGAGAAAGCATTCATTAATGAAAGCGGCTGTTTTGTGTGCAAGAGCTGCGGCTACACGAAATGCGAATAGCTATGCAATAATTTTGCAGGAATCTTTTTCAATCAAAAGCGTAGACTCTGCCTGGGCAACTATCCCTTTCTTTCTTTCAATAAGGACTGGATACTGCTCTGCAGAATCTGCTATTATCAATTCCCTTAGCCCTGCCCTTATTGCAAATTCATCGCCTAATTTCGAGATCCATCTTAGCGAAAAAGGATATGTGGAGAAGTGCTCTTTTGAAAAATTTAGTATATCCCTGGCCTTCGCGTTCCTCACTTTCGCATTGTATTCTTTTATCCTAAATATTTCCACGTTGTCTCCTTCCAATACATATCCTTCCCCGTTTGTAATGAAGGTTTCTATAGCGACGACTTCCCCTTCTTTCAGCTTTGTCGTATCTCCATTGTCGAAATTTGGTATAAATATGTCTGCATGAAGCTCCCCCTCTTTTATTCCATGGCCGCCTAGGTTCCTTATGGCCTCAAGCCCATATTTCTTTGCTATTTCTTCAACCTCTTTTCCTATTTCTCTCACCTCTACTCCTGCCTTCGCCTTGCTTAATGCCGCATTTAATGCTTCATTGCATGCGTCAACAATCTTGCCATGCTCCCCGCTCAAATCGACTGTGAACGCAACGTCAGTAATATCTTTTCCCTTTCTTAGGCCAAGGTCTACCTTTACAACGTCCTTGCCTAGCCTTGAAGCATCGTTGATAGAAGGCGTGGAGTGCGCTGCAATTGAATTTATCGATATGTTCACTGGAAAAGAAGGCAGAAATCCAGAATCTCTTATCTCTTTTTCTATCTTTTCAGCAATCTCTTTTACGCTGGCACCTTCTCTCACTAATTCCTTTGCAAAACCAGAAATCCTTTTTGTAGCTTCGCCTATTTCCATTCAATCGCCGAACAGCCTTTTTTGCGATCCGCTAATGCTTAATGACTCTTCGTCAAACCCAAGTTCCCTTATGATTTTAAGGGTCGCAGGTATTATTTGGTGGTCTATGTAGTAATTTTCGTCATAGTCTTTCGCAAACTCTTCCAGTTCTGCTTTCTCAGATATGCTTTTTCCAGCCTTTGTTATCACATAGCCTATTGTCATGCCTTCAAGGTCTTCTTTTCTTTTTCCCCTTTCTATCGCTTTCTTTACAGCAGCAACCTCTGGCGCGGTCGCATTATAGCTATCAACATCTTTTCTAAGTCTTGTATATATTACCAGCTCACTAATATCAACCTTTCCTTCTTTCAGCTTTTTTATTATCGACTTTACAATATCTATTGCCTTGTACTTATCCCCTTCCTTTAGTATTGTTTCCAAGACCATCCTTTGGGTATCTCTTGCTATATTCGACCAATCCCTTCTCACAAGCTCAAACCCCCTTATCTTTATTCTCCCGCTTTCTGAAATGAGCGCATACTTCTTTTTCACTCCTTCCTTAGAGCCCTTCTTGCCTACAAAAACGCCTCTTGAGTAAAAGTCTTCGAGCTCAAGCTCCATTCCTTTCGGAAGCTGACTGTTGATCCTGTTCATCAGCTCTATTGCCTCATCTTTCCTCCCTTCATTGTAAATGATGAATATGGAATCTGTGTCAGAGTAGATCACTCTAAACCCGCTTTTTTCACTCTCCTCTATCGTTTTCTTTATGTAAAACCTCCCCAATTCAGTAACAGCAGAGGCGCACGGCCTTGAATACCATCTAGACCTTGCATAGCCAAGGTAGCCGTAGAATGAGTTTGCCAATATTTTAAGAGCCTGGGACTTTGCGCCAAGCGCCTTGTTTTCAGGGTTTTTCTTATATGCCTTCTTGACTTCTGCCCTTTCATTTATGAGCACTTGAAGAAGCATTGGTATCGTTCCGATAGGGCTTTTCCTGAACTTCAGGCCTGAAGGCGTAGAATATGAATCTTCATCGCTTGAAGATATGGTTGAAGGGTCTATATTATATGCTATTATTATCGATGGGTACAGGCCCCTAAAGTCGAAGACTGCAATGTTCTCGTATATGCCTGCATCAGGGGTCTTTACATATGCCCCCTCTATTGGATTTTTCATTCTTTCTTCTATTTCCTTTTCTTTTGGCTTATTCGGAATAATTTCTCCCCTTTTTTCAGAGCTCCTCATGATAAAATACTCCACCAGCTGTCCTGTTGTTGAAACGCAGGCTTCTGTCATGGTCAGGCCTATGAGCTTTGCTATTTCGAATTCAAGAGGCATGAAGAACCTGTATAACTCTTCGAGGCAGGAAGAGTCAGAAAGGGAATACTCTGCAAGCCTCTCCCTTTCTTCTTTCCCAGAGTCCCATATCTTCCATATCTCGCCTCTATTCACCATGACCTTGTCCTTTCCTGTTATTGCTTTGTATACCTCTTTTAGCGTGAGGTTGTTTGACTTTATCAGATATTCTGCTGTGCCCACCGTTGCCACAAACTTAGAGACCTGGAATATGTCTATGCTGCACCTTCCTGGTATTCTTACCATCTCCACAAGCCCATGGTGCTCCTTCTTTACCTCTTCGCCATACCTTGATATTGCGAACTTTATCCCAAGGGCCTTGCATCTTTCAACGAGGTAAGGAATATCGAAGTTAAAGGAATTGTATCCTGAAATTACGTCAAAGTCTTTCTCCCTTATGAATGACACAAAATACTCCAGCATATCTTTTTCAGTCTTAAATGCTTTTACGAATTCTTTGTCTATTTCCCCTATTGAGAGAACCCCTTTTTCTTCTTTTGTTGCGTAGCTTATCAAAAGGACAGGGTCTTCCTTAGGCCTTGGCTCTATCAAAGGATTGTATGTCTCTATATCAAAGCAAAGATAAGAAAGTTCGACGCTTAATTCTTCTTTAAGCTTTTCTATGCTTCTCACAAAAAGCCTTCCATTCTCTTCTTCAGCGAGTATCCTTACGCCTTCCAAAGGCGATAAATCCTTGTCTATAAGGTACCTCTTCCAAAACACGATATCGCTTTCATAAATTTCCCCAAACTCCTTCAATGCTTCCGCAAGCTTGGGTATGTGTGAAGGAGAAGAAGCATAGACTTTGATGGCGCGTTTCTCAATTCCGAATAGCCTCATTGTCCTTTCTTCTGCGCCTATTACCTTGATCTTTTTGCTTTCGCTTTCAATTTCAATGCCCTTTATCCTTTCAACATCGATTTCGCTGTTAAAAGGCAGGAGTATGAGGTATGGCTTGAATGTATTGTCGTATATTGTGTACTTTCCTTTTTCTCCCTTTACAAACATTCTTATCTCTGCGCCCTCATCTGTGCTTACAGAATCTATGTCTACGATTATTCCTTTGATCTCTATCATAAATCATTTTTTCTCTTGAAGCGAAGCCTTTATTGGTATGGGAGGTGCAAGCCCAACTGCATATGATATTAGCGTGCCTCTTGCTCCGCAATCAAATGTTATGAAGTTCACAAGCTCCTCCGCATAATCCAGCGGAAGAGATTTTTCTTTTGTCCACTTTTCCATTATTTCTTTAGACCTCTTCTCGTCTTCCTTTGTAGTAACCGTTCCTTTTATTGCTATCTTCCCCGCTTGCTCATTGTTTTTTCCAAAATAAAGAGCAGAATGGTCAAATGCGACTATTATGTTTCCATTTTCCATTTTAACATCTTCAAAATTTACATTGAATCCTCCTATCGCTACTATCGGAATTTTTTCCTTTTTTCCTTCCACCATCGATATTTCTACGTTAGTTATCATGAATTCACCAATAAATGGATTGCAATTGCAAATATATATTAGTTACCTTGCTTACCCACAATAAAGGAATAAAAAATAAATAGTTTGCTTGGCAACTCTTTGATGTGATTATTTGATAGGAAAGATTCTTGACAGATTATACAAGAAAGGAGTCGTGGAAGATGCAGAGGCGCATTGCGACTATCCGTGCGGAATATATGATCCATATATCATGCAGTACTGTGCACACACAGTAGTTAGGATGGTAGACCTTATCAACTCTATGGAGGTGCCTAAAGAGGGAGGCGAGGAGTTTGTCGAGTATGTACACAATATGACAAGGGCTGTTCAAATAAAAGAAGAGTATGCAGAGAAGTGCAAGCACGAAATAAGGATCTTATGGGGAGACTACTTTAAGCAAGAGCATCTAAAGTCTTTCCCTGAGCTCCACCAGCTAGTTTTTGATGCGCTTCATCTTGCTTCAAAGGCAAAGCAAACAAGCAGCAAGGAGAACGCTGTTGCCTTGTTAGAAGCGACATGGAAGATCGCAGAGATATTCTGGAAGAGCAAAAACATAGAATCGGTAAAGGTGGATGCACCATACCCTACAAAGATGAAAATCGTCGTTCCGAAGTTTTGAATGATCCTAAAAGCATACAGGGTAAGCGGAATCAGCATGGAGCCTTCCCTAAGAGAAGGCGACTATGTTGTGGTTGTCAAAGCGAAGTATAAGGAAGGAGATGTCGTAGTATTCAAAGAAGACGGAATGACGCTTATAAAGAGGGTAAAAAAGGTGGGGGAAAAAATATGCCTAGAGGGAGATAATAGGATTTTCAAAAAAAGATGGGAGATAGAGAAAGAGAAAATAATAGGAAAGGCAATGCTAAAAATAAGCAGAAATGGCTCTATTTCTTTCCTAAAATCTTGAACATCTTTGTTCCGCATACTGGGCATGTGCCCTGCATCGCCTTTCTACCTCCTTTCATACTCACTTCTTTTGGGTCTTTCATTTCTCTTTTCGTTTTGCATTTTACACAATATGCCTCTACCATATAAATCTACCTTTACTTAGAAATTTGTCATAATATTATATAAACATGATTGAAAGGTTCTGTGAACGCTTTTAAATGTGAGCAGCATTAAAGCACCTTCACAAGAAATATAAACCTTTTGTTATATAAATATTAAGAGGTAGCCAGGCTTGTTTTAGGTGTAGGTTTGAAAGAGGAGAGGCACTTTTTGGTACCTTTGCACAGAAAGCTTAACGAAAAGGAAGTAGGCGAGGTTCTTAAAAGGTTAAAGGCGAAGAAGGAAAATCTGCCTAAAATATTGGATTCTGACCCGCAGGCGAAGTCGCTCGGCGCAAAAGTAGGAGACGTAATAGAGATAACGAGAGAAGAGCTTGGTACCCAATACGTTTATTATAGGGTTGTTGTGAAAGGTGAAGAGGTTGAATAATGAATTGTTTGAGGCTTTGCTCAACTCAACTTCATTGGTGCAATACCAGATTGACAGCTACAACCGATTTTTAGACATGGGCCTTCAACGCGTCGTAGATGCCCAAGGGGTCATACAGCCAAATGTAGAAGGATTTGCATTAAAGCTCGGGAAGATCAAAGTCGAGAAGCCTGTGATTATAGAAAGCGACAGCTCTAAAAGGGCGATATTTCCGAACGAGGCAAAGATGAGAGACCTTACCTATGCTGCTCCAATCTACCTTGAAATGGTGCCTATTATAAGGGGCATAGAAAAAAGCGTAGCCTTTGGAGACGTTTACATAGGAAACCTGCCCGTTATGGTAAAATCAAATATCTGCAACATCAAAAACATGCCAAAGAGCATGCTTATAGAAAATGGAGAAGATCCAGAAGATCCAGGCGGATATTTCATAATAAGGGGAAGCGAGAGAGTTCTTATAGGTGTTGAGGACATTGCGCCTAACAGGATTATCACTACGAAAGAGAGAGGAGGAAGCGTAGTAAAAAGCAGAGTCTTTTCCACAATATTTGGCTTTAGATATGAGTGCACAGTGACAAGGAGCAGAAGCGGCATTTTTACTGTTGATTTTCCAAATACCCCAAAGTCTCTTGAGCTATCGCTTCTTCTAAAAGGCCTGGGGCTCTCAAATGAAGAGATAATAAACTATGCAAAAGACTCGCTTGTCTTCAAGAATGACCTGATTTTAAATCTTGAAGAAAGCGACGCGAAAGATATGAGCGAAAAAGAGGCAATAACAGAAATAGGCAGGCTTTCAGTGCCAGGGCAAGCAAAAGAATACCAGCAAAAGATTGCTGAAACCCATATTGACAACTATCTCTTCCCTCACATAGGAAAAGAAGCAGCAGTAAGGCTAGAAAAGGCAAAGTACCTGCTTCAAATGGCGAGGAAGGCTTCACTTGTCGCGAATAACCTGATAAAGCAAGATGACAAGGACCATTATGCAAACAAAAGAGTAAAGTTTTCAGGAGAGCTTATGGAGGAGCTGTTTGCGCATGCATTCAAGTTCTTTGTGAGGGAGGTTCAATATCAAATCGAAAGAACTACTGCAAGGGGAAGAAAGCTGAGCATACAGACAATCATAAGCCCAGGAGTTCTTACTGAAAAAATCTCATATTCTATGGGCACAGGTAGCTGGCCTTCCGGTAAGACAGGGATTAGTGCGCTCCTTGACAAAACAAACTTTGTGAGCATGTATGCAAACATCAGAAGGGTAAAGTCTCCGCTTTCAAAGAAGCACCCTAACCTGAAGGTCAGAGAGGTGCATGGAACTCAATATGGAAAAATCTGCGCATCAGAGACTCCAACTGGAATAGAGGTTGGGCTGACCAAATACCTTGCCATAGGCGCAAGGCCTTCTGTTGGAGCCGATGAGGGGTTTGTGCTTAAGCAGATAGAATCCCTCAAAGTTGTTAAAAAGTGATGTGATGAACGAAGAGAAAGGAAGGTGCTATGTTCTCTTAAATGGAAATTCAATAGGATATGTTGAGGATCCAGTCTCATTTGTAAAGGAGATTAGAAGCATGAGGAGGAAAGGGCTTTTGTCAAACGAAGTGAATGTTGCTTATTTAGAAAAGCAGAATGTTGTAAACATCAATACAGACAGGGGCAGGGTGAGGAAGCCATATATCATCGTGGAGAACGGCGTTTCGAAGCTTACGCCTGAGCTGAAAGAAAAGCTGAAGAATAAAGAGATAGACTTCAATTACCTTGTAAGAAACGGCATTATTGAATATCTTGACGCTGAAGAGGAGGAAAATGCCCTTGTGGCGCTGAGCGAAGAAGAAATAAACGAGAAGACTACGCATTTAGAGATTCATCCTGCACTGATGTTCGGTTTTACAATAAACAATGCGCCCTTTGCAAACAACAACCCTGCGGCAAGACACATGATGCTTGCAAGCTATATGAAGCAGGCAGAGGGCCTTTTCGCGTCAAATTTTGACCTCAGGTTCGACTCTAGGGCGTATCTTTTATTCTATCCCCAGAGGCCCATCATAGACACAATAGCATATAGGGCAGCGCATCTTGAGAAAAGGCCTTTTGGCCAAAACGCAGTCATTGCAATCTCTACATATTATGGCTACAATATGAAAGACGCCATCGTGGTAAACAAGTCTTCTATCGACAGAGGATTTGCGAGAAGTGTATTTTACAAGACATACTCTGAAGAAGAAAGGAGGTATCCTGGAGGCCAAAGGGACCAATTCAAGGTTCCTCCGCCTACAGTCGAAGGATACTTGGGCGAGGAGTCATACTCGAAACTTAGCGACGATGGAATTATAGAGCCAGAGATGGATGTCAAAGAGAATGATGTGCTCATAGGAAAGGTTGCCCCTCCCAGGTTCCTCGAAGAGAACGTGACTGCAGGAGGGCTTGCAGGGAAGCAGAAGGATGACTCTGTTGCTCTAAAGCCTCAGGAGAATGGAACTGTAGATAAGGTAATAATCACAGAATCTACGGGAGCTACAAAAATTGTAAAGGTAAGGATAAGGAGCCTGAGAATACCAGAAATAGGGGACAAGTTCTCAAGCAGGAGCGCTCAGAAAGGAGTAATAGGGATGATTGTCCCTCAAGAAGATATGCCTTTTTCAGAAGATGGAATAGTGCCTGACATTCTATTCAACCCGCATGCGGTGCCAGGCAGAATGACTTTTGGCCAAATCCTGGAAGCGCTGGGTGCAAAGGCAGGCGCCCTTTCAGGAAAGTTCTTCGATGCAACTCCGTTCACGAAGAAGGGCGAAGAAGCCGCTGATGAGTTTTCCAGAATATTGGAAGAGCACGGATTTGACAGCAACGGAGAAGAAGTATTTTACGATGGAATATCTGGAACAAAATTCAAGGCAAAAGTGTTTACAGGGATTGTTTATTATGAGAGGCTTTACCATATGGTGAGCAATAAGATACAGATGAGGGCGAGAGGAAAAGTCCAAATACTTACGCACCAGCCAACAGAAGGAAGGGCAAGGCAGGGCGCATTGAGGTTCGGAGAGATGGAGAGAGATGCTCTGATAGGCTATGGCGCATCGCTCGTCATCAAAGACAGGCTTCTTGATCAGAGCGATAAGGCATCGCTCCTTATATGCAAAGATTGCGGAGGAATAGGATATTTTGATTACGTCAAGCGCCTGCCTATCTGCTCTTCATGCAAAGGAAATGACCTTGTAGAGGTAGAGATAAGCTATGCATTCAAGCTCTTGCTTGATGAATTAAGGTCTATGCACATATCTACAAAAATAACGCTTACGTGAATTTTATGAAGGCTGAAGCAATAGATTCAATAAAGTTTGGCATTGTTTCCCCTGAAGAGATTTTGAGAATGAGCGTAGCAAAGATTACAATACCTGACACATATAATGATGATGGCTACCCTATAGATGGAGGCCTTGTAGACCAAAGGCTTGGCGTTGTAGACCCTGGCCTTTTGTGCAAGACGTGCGGAGCGAGGGCAAAGGTGTGCCCAGGGCATTTCGGCCATATAGAGCTTGTCAGGCCTGTTATCCACCCTGAATTTGCGAAAATCATATACATGCTCCTCCAAAGCACATGCTATAAGTGCCACAGGATTCTTCTTGATAACAAGCAGATAGAAGAGCTTAAGGAAAAGATGAAAAATATAGACAAAGAAGATGATTCTAATGATGCGTTGAAAGAGCGCGAAGTTGCAAAAAAGGCAAGGTCCCTCAAGAAATGCCCGCACTGCGGAGCAGAGCAGCCCAAAATAAAGTTTATGGCTCCGACAGACTTTTTCATAAAGGAAGATGCAGAGAATCCGCTAAGGCCAGACGAGATAAAGGATTGGCTCTCCAAAATACCAAACGATGACCTTGTCCTTCTAGGAATAGACCCATATTCAAGCAGGCCTGAATGGGCAGTCTTGTCGCTTCTTTTGGTTCCCCCTGTGAATGTGAGGCCCTCAATTACCCTAGAGACTGGAGAGAGAAGCGAAGATGACCTGACGCACAAGCTTGTTGAAATCATAAGGACAAACCAAAGGCTGGAGCAGAATATAAATGCCGGAGCTCCGCAATTGATCATAGACGACCTTTGGAACCTTTTGCAATACCATGTAACGACATACATAAACAACGAAACTAGCGGAATACCTGCAGCGAGGCACAGAAGCTCTAGGGCATTGAAGACACTTGCGCAAAGGCTCAAAGGAAAAGATGGAAGGTTCAGGTACAACCTCAGTGGGAAAAGGGTGAACTTTTCTGCAAGGACTGTGATCAGCATAGACAACTTCATAGGCATAGATGAGGTAGGCATTCCTATTGAGGTGGCAAAAACCCTTACTGTTCCTTTCTATGTCACTGAATGGAATATGGAAAAGGCAAAGGAGCTCGTGGCTAACAAAGATTACCCAAGAGCGCTTACAGTCGTTAATCTTGAAGGAAACAGGAAAAGGATCATCGATGCAAACAGGGAAGACATATTAAAGGAGCTCAAGCCTGGATATGTGCTTGAAAGGCAGCTTGTTGATGGCGACTTTGTTTTGTTCAACAGGCAGCCGTCTTTGCACAGAATATCCATAATGGCCCACAAAGCGAAAGTCCTGAAAGGAAGCAAGACATTTAGGATCAATATGTCAGCGACTGCGCCATACAACGCAGATTTCGATGGAGATGAGATGAATCTTCATGTCGTCCAAAGCCTGGAAGCGCAGGCCGAGGCGAAGTTCCTCATGCAGTGCAAAGACCAGATATTCTCTCCAAGGCACGGTTATCCTATTATCTCTCCTGATGAAGACATGCTTTTGGGGGCGTATCTTATCACAAAAGAGACTACGAAGCTGACAAAGAATGAAGCAGAGTATTTGCTTGGAGTGGCAGGAGTCTACGAACTTCCTGAGCCGCAGAAAGACGGAACATATCTTGGCAGAGACGTACTTTCAATGCTTATTCCTAAAGACTTCAGCTATGAAGACAAAGAAACCGGACTTAAGATAAAGAATGGGAAGATTGTTGGAGGTTATCTCTATGATGAGAATTTTGGCGATAAGAGCAGATTCTTTGTCGCGCTTGCAGCAAAATATGGAAACGAGGTGCTTATGGATTTCATCTACAGGTCGTCTAAGATGATAATAGCGCTTATAACACTTTCAGGAGTTACATTGGGAGTTAAGGAATATAGGCTCAACGAAAAGCTTAAGGAAGAGAGGAGCAAGATACTTAACGAAGCGTTGGAAAAGTGCAACTCCTATATAGAGCAGTACAAGAAAGGAGAGCTTATACCTCTGCACGGGTATACGCTGAAGAAGAGCCTTGAAAAGCTTATCCTCAATGAGCTGGAGATTGCAAGGACTAGGGCTTCAGAAGCGCTGAATAAATATGCAGACAAAGAGAGCAGCGTAATGCTTATGGCGAATTCAGGGGCGAGAGGGAATATATTAAATGTAGAACAGATCAACATGTTCCTTGGCCAACAAGCGACAGTAGGAGGAAGCAGAATAAAGAGGGGCTATTCAACAAACAGGGTGCTTCCATTCTTCGAGCCAGGAAGCGAGGATCCAAGGCATAAAGGATTTGTCACTACAAACTTCTTTACTGGACTAAGCCCAATAGACATGTTTATGCATTCTGCAGGCGCAAGGACTTCTGAGTCTGAGAAAGCGCTCCTTACCGCAAGGAGCGGGTATTTGTATAGAAGACTCTCGAATGCGCTCCAAGACTACTATGTATTTGTTGACAGAAGCGTAAGAGACCCTAGAAACAACATCGTTCAAACCATATATGGCGCAGATGGGCTAAATACCATGTTTTCTAAGTTTATAGAAGTTGAGTAATATGGACAAGAAGGAATTCTCAAAATATCTTGTTGAGCATGGGGAGCCTGTAGGGACCGTGGCGGCGCAGTCAATAGGAGAGCCGTCTACGCAGGAAATGCTCAGGACATTCCACTTCGCAGGAATAGAGTCTACGATTGCAACATCCGGACTTCCAAGGATGGGAGAGATTGTAGACGCAAGAAAGGAGCCTTCTACAAAGATTACTTATGTCTTCCTTGAAAAAGAATATGCCTCAGACTTCGATAAAGCATCAAAGCTAACAAAAAAGATCAATGAGGTTAAGGTCAAGGATGTTGTAAGGAGAGCCATAGAAAATTTCTCGACAAAAGTGATAAGGTTTCGCACAGATCCTCAGAAAGTCAAGCTAGAGGAGATGAGCGTTCAAGAAATAGCAGAAAAGATAAAGAAGGCAATGAAGCTTGCAGTAAAGGTAAACGGAAACGACATATTGGTAAAAAGCAAGGACAAAGGCGTGAGAGGGGTAAGGCATACTACAGTAAGCATAATGGAGATGACTATTTCAGGGATTGAAGGGGTAGGCAAAGCAGTGGTGCAGCAGGACCCAAAGACCAAAGAATTTTTCATATTGGTGCTTGGGAATAACATAGAGAAGCTTATGCGCATAGATGGCGTAGACAAGTCAAGGATATACTCAAACGACATATTTGTTATGTACAAGAATTTTGGCATAGAGGCAGCGAGAAATACAATACTGAGGGAATTGGGCGAGCTTATGAAAATTCAAAAAATTTCAGTAGATCCTAGGCACCTTATGCTTCTTGCAGATGCGATGACCGCAAGCGGGACTGTGAAAGGGGTAGGAAGACATGGGCTGAGTGGCGAGAAGAGCTCTGTTTTTGCGAGGGCTGCATACGAAGAGACTGTAAAGCACCTGATAAAAGCAGCAGCGTTCGGCGGGGTAGACAAAATGCTGGGCGTGACTGAAAACATATTGGTAGGAAAGCAGATTCCGATAGGGACTGGAGTAGTAAAGCTTGCTGTTTCAACAAAAAGAATTAAAAGCCAATAGGGATATAAAATAATGGA
>JAVZOJ010000013.1:0-15057 GCA_038882355.1 Candidatus Micrarchaeaceae archaeon
CCCGCGGAAAAGCCGAGGCTTTTTGCAATATCTCTTAACGCTTCTTCGCCAGTGTAAAACCTTAGGCCAAGCTTCTCTGCCAAACGCCTGCCTATGCTGCTCTTTCCAGAGCCAGGCAGGCCAGAAATTATGACTTCCATTTAATGTGATGTAAGCTCTAAAATATACTCTCTTTCCTTTATCCCTATGTCTTTTAGCTTTATCTCTCCGTTTTCTATCCTGCTTACATTCCTCAATACCCTTTCAGTGCATGCAGCACAAAGCGTCCCCCCAAAGACCCTTTCTACGCTTTTCCTGCTCTTCCCGCCTCTAATCTTCCTTTTCATAGGAATCCCATTTATCTCTGCTCCGCAAATACCGCATCTTCTTACATCTCGGCTCCTTCTTTTATAGCGGATGACGTGCCTTCCCTTTGCTGTTCTCTTTTCTATTCTTCTAACGCTTCTAGATCTTTCCATTGGTTTTGGCATAATAATTACCTTTCAATTTTTTATACAATGAAAAAGATATTAGGAAGACAATGCTCATAATAAATGATGAGATAATAAATAAATACCTATAGTTCATTTTGATGGAGAATACAACGACTGAAGGGTTTGATGGAAAGGCGAAGGGGAGTACTATGAAATAGAAAAAAAGGGAGAAAGGGATAAGAATATACATCGTCTTAATCTGCATCTTAGACAATTCAACCATGGCTTTTTGCTGCTCCGGCGAGGGCTGATAATTTTTTGATCCTTTTTCTTTCATTTCCCTGAGGGCTTCCTTGACGACATTGTTAAGCTGGTCCATCTTCTCTTTATTTGCGACCTTGTTCTGTATAATGGTAGACAATGAAACATATGCAGCTGCCAAAGCAACGACTTCTTCAATTATCATGCTTTCTACCGAATATCTCCTTTACCTCTTTTGCTGCCTTGTCAAGCATCCCTTTTTTGTTCATTACAAAATATAGAGGTGCGGAGAAGTACATTGCCATATATATAGAAGCAGATATATTAATGCTTCTATCGAGCTCTATCTCTTCCCTTGTGTCTTCCTCTCTCTTCCTTTTGTCCTTGTCTTTTCTCCTTCTTTCGAGTATGTCTTCTGTCGGGGCGTCAAGATATATGATGCTCTCTACCTTTCCGCGAAGAATCCTCATGTCATCTTCTGAGAATCCCGGCAGGAATTTGCTTCCGGCCTTTATTGTAGAATGGGTGGAGAGAATCATCTTTCCGCTTTTCTTGAGAAGCTTCCTTATGCACTTGTTCCTTATTTCCTCAATTTTCTTATCTTCAAGATTGTACCTTATTTCGTCTCTCTCTTTTATCCCGTACTTTTTGCTTTCTTCTAGCATCAAATCTCCAAGATTGGCAGAGTCGATCCCTTTTAGAGCGGAAAGTATGCTGCTCTTTCCTGCCCCTTGGGTGCCTAAAAGAAGAACAAACTTCATCAATTAGAATTAGAAATAAAAACAATAAATTAGTTACTCTTCTTCTGATGGTGTAGAAGGAGGATTTGAGGAACCGCTAGGCTTTGACTTTGCGCTTATCATATCATCGATTCTCAGTATTGCTGTTGCTGCGCTTGTTGCACTAGACAAAGCCTGTATCTTTACCTTAAGTGGCTCAATGACCCCTGACTTATCCATGTCTCCAAGCGCGCCCTTTTCAACAGCCACTCCGTAGTTCTTGCCTTCTTTTGTTTTGTGCTTGCTTCTCAACTGCACGATTGAATCTATCGGGTCCATCCCTGCGCTCTCTGCAAGGGCCTTTGGAATTATCTCAAGGGCATCTGCATAAGCTTGTATGGCAAGCTGCTCCCTTCCGCCTACATCTGTTGCGTAATCCCTAAGCTTCATTGCGACCTCTACCTCTACGCTTCCTCCTCCGATTACGTACCATCCGTCTTGAACCGCGCTAGAAAGAGCTCCTATCACATCTACTATAGACCTTTCTACTTCATCTATTACCTGCTTCGTGCCGCCTCTTACAAATATTGTTACGCTCTTTGGGTCTTTGCATTTTTCTACAAACACCATCTGTTCTCCTCCTACTTTCCTTTCTTCTACAAGCCCTGCATATCCAAGGTCCTTATCAGATAGATCCTCGAGGCTTGTTACGATCTTGGCGCCAGTTGCCTTTGCAAGCTTTTCCATATCGCTCTTCTTTACTCTCCTTACTCCCATTATCCCTGCTTTTGCCAGGTAATGCTGCGCGACGTCATCTATGCCTTTCTGCACAAATATCACATTTGCGCCGCTCTTCTGGATCTTTTCCACCATTGACTTTAGCATTTTCTCTTCCTGCTCAAGGAACGCTTGCATCTGTTCTGGAGAAGTTATCTCAATCCTTGCATCTACCTCTGTTTTCTCTATTTCCAGGGCAACATCGAGAAGGGCTATCTTTGCATTGCTCACCGATTTTGGCATTCCTGGATGTGCGACCTCTTTGTCTATAAGAACTCCATTGATGAATTGGGTATCTTCTATACTTCCCCCTTCTTTCTTCTCTATCTTTATGAAATCTTTGTCAATTACTATCTTGCCCTTTGGGTCTTTTTCAGCTACCTGCTTTATTGCTTCTATTGCAAGCTTTGTCAAATATTTCCTTACTGCTTCGCTCCCTATATTCTTTGAGCCCATAGAAACCATAGCAACCTTTTCAAGCTTTTGGTCGTCATCTATTGTAATCGAAGAGGCGCTTTCTTTCAGTATCTCAATCGCCTTGTCTATCGCCATGTTGTATCCTTTTATTATAGAGTTAGGGGGCACGCCTTGATCAAGCAATGTGCCGGCATTCTTCAGCAATTCCCCTGCGATTACAACTGTTGTCGTGGTGCCGTCACCCACTTCTTTGTCCTGCGTCTTCGCAATATCTACCATGATTTTTGCTACTGGGTGCTCAACGTTCATCTCTTCTAGTATTGTAGCACCATCATTCGTTATTGTTATATCTCCAAGCTCACTCACAAGCATTTTGTCCATTCCTTTAGGCCCTAACGTAGACTTTACTATGCTCGCGACTGCATACCCTACCATGATGTTTGATCTTTGCGCTTCTCTTCCTACAAGCCTATTATAGCCCTCAGGAAGGATTAGATATTGGGTTCCGCCTAATTTCTCTTCTGCCATTTAGACCACCATATAGAACAAAAATTCATTTTATATTATGAATAAAAAAGCTTAAATTCCTTTTGATGAGGAAAAATAAATACTATTAGACCTAAATCCCACAACGACTCTTCAATAAATTTATATTCCTTTATCTGTCAATAAATAATCAGCGATGATCTAATTAAAGGTTTTAGAATGGGGACAGCAGACTATATAAGAGAAAGCTTTATACAAGAGTATAAGGAGAGAAGCAAGGAGCTGAGGCTCAGAATCGCAGGTTGGAGAAAAGAGCCCCCGGTAAAAAGAATAGAAAAGCCGACAAACATAGCGAGGGCAAGAAGGCTCGGTTATAGGGACAAGCAGGGCGTTGTTGTAATAAGGGTAAGGGTGAGGAAAGGGCTGAGCAAAAGAAGAAAGATAAGAGTGGGAAGGAAGCCTTCAAAGATGGGCAGGTTTTACGCGTATAGAAAGTCAAGCCAGGCCATAGCAGAAGAAAGAGCGAATAGAAAATATAGTAATTGTGAAGTGCTCAATTCATATTATGTAGGTGAAGACGGAGAGTACAAATTCTATGAAGTCATACTTCTTGACAGGGCACACCCTTCGATTGCAAAAGACCCGATATTCTCAAAGATTATAAGGCAAAGGGGCAGAGCATTTAGAGGCCTTACAAGCGCGCATAGGAAGAATAGGGGATTGATGAAAAAAGGATTTGGCGCAGAGAAGAATAGGCCGAGCGTTAGGTCAAAGCAAAGGAACATATTGAGAATATGAGATTCAAGGCAAAACTAACCATAGAGCCTTACAAGAATGGGGATTTTAACATTTTGAAGATCCCGGACTCTAAGAGCAGCAAGGTAATAATAAAAGAAAGAAGGAAAAAAATCGAAATAAGTGTAGAAGCTAACGACGCGAGCAAAATGTTTGCAAGCATGATGAGCATAATAAAACAAATCAGGATCGTAAATGAGGCCACAAGCATAATAAAAGGCAAGAAGTAAAAGCCAAGCCAATTTTTAACAAAACAAAAATATGTGAAAAATATTAGCATAAAATGCCTAATAATTAAATAGTATATATGGAAACCGGACAATAAACGGATTTATTTATTAAAAGCACTAATATTATCAAGTGGATGAAGGTGAAGGCAACCGTTACACCCTCCTTCATTTAACCCCTCCCACCTTTTCATATGCCTGCTCACCAAAGATTCCACTTCCTTTTTCTCCTCTCTTTCCCACACAGATATGAGCAAGTTTAGGCTTTTCACTTTTGCCAGTAAAGCAAAGTATAGAAAAGCAAATCTGTAGAGTTAGATTAGTTCCATAACAAGATCCCCTGAAAAGCTGAAATCAGGGGCTTTTATATAAATAGTTATTACGCTTCCATCCTTTCCCACTACAAAAGGGGTTTTTGGATCTGAGCCTTCCACTTCGAATGGCTTGTCTGCAAGAATTTTTGTCACTAGTTCTCCGCTATTTACATACTTAAGAAGCTGCACACTGATAGGCACTACTTGGTTCTTTACCAGCTTAAATGCAGCCTTGTTTTTATCTACCTCTATTTCTTCCCCATTTTTCCTTATTTTTATAGAATTTAATGAAAGGTTTATGAAGTCCTCGTGACTCTCTTCAAACTCCAGACTCAAGGCTCCTGAATAGGTATCGGCAGGGGCTTTAATCCTTAACTTGAACACCTTCTTTTCTCCCTGTTTTATTTCTGCAGGAAGGCTAGGGTCTATATCCAATATCTCGAAAGGTTTCTTTGCGCTTATTCTGCCTATTTTTATCGGAGGGCTTTTTATGAAGTCAGGAAGAGAATCCGCAAGAGTATTCTTAAATGGTATCTCTATTTCAAAAGGATTGCCATTGAACTCTCTTCCATCTAGTACATGATTGTATCCCATGAATAAGATGTTTATTGCGCTTATTTCTATTGCTGCTTTCTTTTTGGACCATGGAAGCCTCATCAAGCTCACTTATAGCAAAAGCAATGCGAAAGAATTGAATTGATGCTGGGCAGGCTGAGTTTCTGTGTGGCAGGAAAAGGCGCGCGAGGCTTTGGAAAATAGCGCTTCTTCTGCGCCGAAAGTACGCGCACGAGCGCTATGAAAAGATCCCTGCATTCTAGGCAATTATCTGCCCTCTTCTCAAACGTTCTCAAGAGGCTCTACCCCTATAATATTAAGCAAGTACTTTAACGTCTCTCTAAAGGCCATCACCAAAGCAAGCCTTGCTATATTTATGCCTTCTTTGGCTATTACCTTCTTTTTCTCATAGAACCTATTAAACTCTTCGCACATCTTGATGGTGTGCTCGATTATCAGATTCGGCCTTAGTTCCCTGCATGCTTTCTCAACGACTTCCTTGCTTTCATATATTCTCTTTGCCAAATCAAAAGATTCGCCCCTCTCGGCTTCCCAATTCCCCTCAAGCGCGCTAATGCCTGCCTTTTCTACAATTTTGCTTGCCCTTGCATAGCAGTATAAGCAATAAGGTCCGCTATTTGCATTTATATTGAGGGCCCTTTCCCAATCGAATACAACCTCTTTTTCAGGTGAGAATCTCAAATATTCAAACTTGATGGCTGCGCACGCCATCCTTTCAGCAACAGGCTCGCTGTTAGAAATCTCAATAATTTTGGCCTTTGCATAATCAAAAAGATCATCGGCAGTATAATTCCGCTCTTCTCCTATCCAATTTCCTCTTCTTCCGCTTATGTTTCCCTCTTTCAACCTTACCTTCCCATAGCCAAGATGTATAATCCCTCTTGCTTTCTCTTCTTCTCCTATAAGAAGGAAGAATCCCTTTACGCTTGCCTGCTCCTGTGACTGGCTCGAATCAATGATATTGATCGTAATGTCTGCATTGCCAAAATCCATTTTTTCGCCACTGGGAGAAGAAGAATACATCTCCTTGCTGTCATTTTTCATAAAGAGCTTGTAATCGAACTGCTCATTGATCATGCCCAGCTTCCACATGTGGAAAGCGATGTCTTTTGCAAGATATGTTGCTACGCCATTGCTCCTTACAAGCACTTTTTCGTCTCCTTCTATTTCCCTCAGCTCCTTTATCTTTTCCTTCGCTTCTGCTATTTTCATTACCAGGCATCCTTTGTGCTTCCCTTCATCGGCTGTACTTATGACTCCTTTCTCTTCCCCTATCTTCATTGCCTTTTTCAAGAATTCTTTTCTTACCACATCGCTCTCCCATATAGCCACATCGCTCCATATGCCATAATTGATTGCTGTTTTCATCTGCGCCATCAGGCACTTTTCTGATATCTCTCGCGCAAGGGAAGAGATTTCATTGTTCCCTTCTTCCAGCTTCTTCAATATCTCATTTACCTCTTCTTTCGCCCTTTCATCTTTTTCAAGCATGCTGCTTACTTTTGCGTATAGCTTTCCAAGCGAGAGGTCATATTTCCCTTCCTCCACTCCAATGTTTCTTACCCCCCATATCATCTCTGCTACCTGCAACCCAAGGTCATCGATGTAGTTTTCTCTTTCTACGCGATAATTGCATGTTTCTAGCAACCTTGAGATGCACTCTCCTATTATTGCATTCCTCAAATGGCCTACATGCCAAGGCTTAGTTGGATTAACGCTCGGAAACTCAACCATTACTTTCTTCCTTTTCCCCAAGTCTATCTTTATCCCATTTTCTATAATCTCGCCCAGACCTTCAAACAAATACCTTTCATTTATCTCAATATCCACATACCCATTCGCACTTATTGCGTTTCTTACAAATGGCTTCTTTGAAAACTCTTTGCCTATTTCTTCAGCTACATCTTCTTTGCTTCTATTGACCATCTTTGAAAACTTTAAAGGAAAAGAGCAGCTTATGTCAAACGTTTTTCCATGCTCCCATGCAAGCGAATTTCTTGCCTCTTCAATACCTATCTCTACTCCTTTTTCTTTTGCATATTCTTGCAATGTCTTTGAAAGCTCATGCAGAAAATCAAGCATATTTATAATTATTCAAAAAACAAATAAAATGAAATGTGTTTAAGTAAGCTACCCCTTCCTAACAGAAAGGGCTTTCCATCAGTTGATTCGCATGTTGCACAGCAACATTTGGCAAACCAACTTCGCGTGGACGAAAGAGCCCGTTTACAAGGGCGCATATTGGAAATCTGGAAGGGTTTATGGTCAGTAATATCCTTCTGCTCCAACAGCAAAACGTTTACGTTTATGCCTGCAATTCATCCCCATGCTTATGCATGGGCAAAATGTGATTGGTGCAACAAAGAGCTTATTCAACAGCGCATTAGCAAAGATATTTATAATTTGCATTAATAAATAAAGTCGTAGAAGGATGCTGCAAAATACAACTGAGGCAAAGCAGAAATTTCGGGTTTATCTGTCCGTAATTGGGAATATGAACCATAAAATTGGATGCGAGAAATTTGTGATATATAAAAAGGCAAAAATTATTTGCTCAGGAGCGCGGGGCCTAAGGAGAGGTTGTCTTGAATAGATTAAATAGTGATAAAGTTGAAAGTATTCAAATACAACAATAAATTGGCAATTTATCTTCCTTCTAATGTAATAAACGCATTGGAAGTCAAAGAAGGGGAAGAAGTAAATTTTCTAGAGTATGGAGAAAGGACCTTCATATTTGCGAAGGAAAAAGACCTGGTAAACCTTATTACAAAGGGTAAGGAAGGGAAGGAAGAAAACAAAGAGATAGGCGAAGAGGAAATAGCTGTATTAAAGAAGCTAGATACGCTCAAATTCAATGAAAGAAGCAAAGAGAACGTTGACAAAATAATAAGCGAAAAGGAGAGAGGCGTATTGAATAGGCTGATCTCAAAAAAGGTAATAAGCTTGTATTCTAAAGATGGAAAAGAGCTTTACAGCATTTCGAAGAGCGCATATGACCGGTTTCTCATGAGAAAAAAGTCGAAAGGCGAAAGCGAAAGATCGGAAGAAAAGGATGAAACAATAAAGAGGCTTTTCGAGAAAGGATACCTTGTTGTGCCAACCGAGATAGAGGCGGAAGAGCTTTCAAAAAAGCTTGAAGAGGAGATAAGAAGCGGAAAGGTAATAGGTACGAAGTTTTTCAACAAGAAATATTATATAGCAACATCTGAGTTTATTTCAAAAAATGCATATAAGTTGGTCGAGGCGTTGAAAAAGGGAGATAAGACGATAGATGAGATATGCAAGACTGCCGGAATCGAAGAAGATGCTGCAAGGACACTTTTGTATGTGCTTGCATATCAAGGAGCGGTAATAGAGAAGAAGAAAGACCTTTTTGCGCTCGTATGATCATATTCCATATATCTTGTGCATCACTAGTACGATGATTACAAATACTATAAGGATCGCTATTACATATCTTGGATCTATCTTTGGCCCTTTTTCCGGCGCATCGTAGAAGCTAAGAACTCCAGCCTGTTGCTGTGGGGATGAAATCGTCGCCATAATTTATCTTTAAATGGAAAAAATAATAAGCTTATGGAAAAAGACTTTAAGTTTAATGTCTTATTCTTTATGTGTCAAACGCAAAGATTGCAGAGATGCTTGAAGAAATAGCAGACATGCTTGAACTTGAGGAAGGAGTGAGCAGGTTTGAAGTACTTGCATACAGAAAGGCTGCGATGACCATAGGCACTCTTCAACAGGACGTTAAAGAAATATATGAAAAGAAGGGCATCGAAGGTTTTCTTGAGCTTCCTGGAATAGGGAAAACAATAGCGAATTCGATAAAAGAGTACATTGAAAAGGGAACAATGAGCAAATATGAAAGATTGAAGGCAAAATACCCCATCGACTTTCCTTCCCTTACAAAAATACAGGGAATGGGAGCAAAAAAGGCATACAAGCTCTACAAAACAATAGGGGTCAAAGACATAGAAGGATTGAGGAGAGCAGTTGAAGAACACAAAATAAGAGATATCGAAGGGTTTGGAGAAAAGAGCGAAGAGGAGATAAGAAAAGGGCTTGAGCTTCTTGAGAAAGGCCAGGGAAGAATACTCTTGGGCACGGCTTTGCCCGTTGCAGAGAAGATTGTAAGGGAGCTATTAACCTCGCGCCTTGTTGAAAAGGCAATAATCTGCGGCTCGACAAGAAGAATGAAGGAAACAGTAGGGGACTTGGACATATTGGTGATCTCTGGAAATGGAGAAAAGGTCATGGACTTTGTTGAAAAGATTGATGAGGTTGAAAGGACTGTTGTGAAAGGCCCTACAAAAACCACAGTATGGCTCAAGATAGGAATAAGCTGCGATGTAAGGGTTGTTGAAAAGGGAAGTTTTGGAGCCGCTGTACAATACTTTACAGGAAGCAAAGACCACAACATAAAGATTAGGGAGATCGCAATTAAAAAAGGGTACAAGCTCAACGAATATGGACTATTTGACAAAAAAGGCAAGAATCTTGCTGAAGGAGAAGACGAGGAATTTATATACAAAAAGCTGGGCCTTAGCTACATAGAACCGGAAATGAGGGAAAACAGGGGTGAGATAGAGCTTGCAAGAGAAGGCAAGCTCCCCAATCTTGTAAAATTGGAAGACATAAAGGGGGACTTGCACGTGCATAGCAAGTACAGCGACGGCGCAGATACGATAGAAGAAATTGCTGAAGCTGCGAAGAGGCTTGGAAGGGAATACATAGGCATGACAGACCACTCGAAGAGCGAGAGGCAGGCAGGGGGCATGGATGATGCCGGATTTAAGAAATACTTCGAGGAGATAGACAGATTGAACAGCAAATTAGAAGGAATAAGGATCCTGAAAAGCGGGGAAGTGGATATAAACAAGAATGGCGAGCTTGACCTTGAAAAGTCTACGTTGAAGGAAATGGATTATGTGCTTGCCTCGGTACATTTGAACACAAGAATGGGGAAGGAAGAAATGACCAAGAGGATTATAAAGGCCTTAGATACAGGGCTTGTAAGCATATTGGCCCACCCAACAGGAAGATTGATCAACGAGCGTGAGCCTATAGACTTTGACATGGAAAAGGTGTTAGAAGCAGCAGAAAGGAACAACGTGGCCCTTGAGATTGACTCTTTCCCAAACAGGCTCGATTTGAATGATGAAAACATATTAAAAGCAAGGAGCTATAAGGTAAAATTCTCTATCGATACCGATGCGCACAGGACTTCGCATCTCGAGTTTATGAGATTAGGAGTAGGGACAGCAAGAAGGGGATGGCTGGAAAAAGAAAGGATAATAAATGCGATGAGCTATAAAGAGCTTATGAGGTTCTTCTCAAGGTGATTCGCTGAAGATTTACGTGATATCTAACAAAGAAGGGGAAATTGACGATGCTGTAGATAAACTGGAGAAAAATGGAAACGAAGTCGTTGCTAAAGAAGGAAATTACACGATAGGCGCACTTGTAGAGTACATAGACTCAAACATATCAAAATATCGTGAAGCGAAAGCATTGGTAATATCGAAAGATCCTGTGATGACTGTAATAGAGCTTAATAGAAGGCAACAGATAAATGCTATTTTCTGCAACGATGAGAAAGACCTAAAGTTTATAGACAAGAGAATCAATGCAGTAGTATTGCGCGATTCAAGGCTTGCGGTAGAAGCAGCTGGCTTTTGGAATAATGAGGAAGAAGATGAAGAGAAAAGGGAAAAAGTGGCAGAAAGGGAGAAAAAGGACAAAAGGGAAGAAGCTGAAGAAGAGCCTGGAAAGCCTCCTAAAGGAATAAAGGACAGAATCAAATTTTACTTGGGGATAGAATAAAAAGAATTTAAGCCTTTTGATTGATATCTTATTATGGCGGCCAGAGCACACCTGCTTCTACAGGATATTATATATGCGTCTACTTACTCTCTTAGAAAGATTGCATATTTGGAAGGGATAAGGACAGGGCTATCTCTAAAGGAAGAAAGGGTCTCTTCTTTTCTCGACTATTTGGAGAAGTCAGGAATAGGAAAAGTCAAGTACGCACCGCTTATCAGCGGAGCTCTGATAAAGACAGAAGAGCAAGGGAGCGTAGGCGATTTGGGGAAGCTGCATTACTTTGTGTCTGGAATAATTACAGGCTACTTTAGCTACAGATTTTCTTCAAGCCTTTTCGCAAAGGAAGAGGAATGTGTTATGGATGGAAATTCGAGGTGTTTATTCTCCATATCTAACGTTGCGCCAACGTTTCCAAAAGATACGTGGAGCATTGAAAAAATCAAGAAAGCGTTCTCTTTGTCAAAGCACGAGGATTGCGAAGAACACTTTATAGAATCTTTTATTCCAATATCGAAGGGAAGGATAGGGGAACATGCAATCAAATTAATCTATGGAATTTGGAAGGAGCAGAATTTTGGAATTGAAGAGCTATGCAGGGCGCTTGACATAAGAATGAAAAAGAAGAAGAATGAAGTAATGCTCGAGTATTCAGAGAAAAACTCATACGCTGATTTTGTGGGGTTCTCTTCAACGCTCATTGCATACATGCTGCCTGGAAGAAAAGCAGAGATTGAAAGAAGGATAAAAGAATATAAGCATTTGGCAAAAATAAAGATTTAGGCAATTGGCATGGGAATAGAAAAGCTTGACCCTATACTTAAATATATACCTTCTATTAAGAAGCCGCAGAATCCGCTTTCATTTAGAGAAAAGCTGAGAAATACTGCAATCGTTCTGGTTGCATATTTCCTACTTTTCAGCATTCCTGCTTTCGGAGTTAACATTGTTTCTCCAAACGAGCCGCTTTTACAGCTTGTCAATATCATATTTGCAGCAAGGATAGGAACATTGGTGACTGTAGGAATAGGGCCTATTGTGCTTGCGAGCATATTCCTTCAGCTTCTTAGCGGATCAGGATTTATAAATATGAACCTTGACGACCCTGAAGAAAAAGGCAGGTTTCAGGGCTTTCAAAAGTTCCTTGCAATGATTATAGCAGTAGTTGAAGGATTCATATTCGTTGGCTCTGGCTATGTGCAAGCATTGAGCAAAAGCCTAATCCCTGTTGTAGCAATACAGCTCGCCTTGGGAGCAATCTTAGTGATATACCTAGATGAAACGATGGTCAAGTATGGGATAACATCAGGAATCAACCTGTTTATAGCGAGCGGTGTAGCATATGCCATTGTCGCAGGAACGATAAATGTTCTTTTTGTAGAGGCAGAGCAAGCAATCTCTGCCGGAGGCGCCGCAGCGATAGCAAACGCCATACTCGCATTTGGCCCATTGTTCTTTACAATACTCATCATGGTCATCAGCGCATATATATACGACATAAAGGTTGAGCTTCCCCTTGTATTTAGCCAGCTGAGAGGGATAGGAGGAAGGCTTCCTATACCTCTGCTTTATGTGAGCGTTCTCCCTGTTATATTGGCGACATCGCTTGAGCTTAGCTTTACAGTATGGTTCAGGTTCCTTGCTAATGTGGGGGGCTCTTTTGCGAACCTGGCAAGGTTCTTTGCATATTACCAGCCGATAGCAACAGTGACAGGAGCCACGACATTGAACCTTGCAGGAGGAATCATATACCTTATTTCTCCTAGCTTTCCATTGCCTTACTCAACAGCGTTTCAAGGAATAGGAGGCTACCCTGCATATTTCCACTATCTAGCCACACAGACAAGCACGCTGTTCCTTCCTTGGGGAGGAAAGGTATTTGTGCCTGAATGGCTCCACTTCATCATATATGCAGCATTCCTTGTCATACTTTGCGTCATATTTGGAAAATTCTGGATTGAGATGACAGGGCAGAGCCCAAGCAATGTTGCAGCTCAGCTTCAAGAGATTGGATGGCAGATACCTGGGTTTAGAAGAGACCCTAGAATCGTCGAGAACATTCTGAACAGGTACGTGCCGACAATCACAGTGCTTGGGAGCATTATCGTTGGCCTTCTTGCAGCGTTAGCCACGCTTACAGGCGCAGTAGGCACAGGGATGGGCGTTCTTCTGACTGTTGGAATCATGTACATGGTTTACCAGCAACTGCAGCAGGAAAACGCGATACAAGGCATGCCGATGCTAGAAAAGCTTCTTTCATGAAAAAAGCTCTTCTTCTTTGAACCATAGCTTTATCTCTCTTTCAGCATTTTCTTCGTCAGATGCATGAACAATGTTTTCTACCGCCCTCTTTTCCGAATCTGCAAGGTCGTAAGAGTCTGAAGAGAAATCTCCCCTAATGGTCCCTGGCATTGCAGACTTCGGTTCCGTGCTTCCCGAAATTTTCCTTGCTATGCTTACCGCTTCGTTGCCCTCAAGCGCAATGGCTACAACAGGTCCTCTGGTAAGGTATGAAACCAAATACTCTGCAACCTCTTTCCCTACTTCAATGTCACTCTTGCTTACCTTTATCCCCTTGCTCTCATAGGACTTTCGCCTCTTCTCTCCGACACTTTTCAGCCAGCTTTCGTCATTTGCATTATAGTGGGCCCTTACGAGCTTCTCATCAGGTATTAACATTTTGATTCCAATGACCTTCAAACCTGCATTCTCAAATCTCCTTATTACTTCTCCTAATATATTTCTTTCAACGCCATCTGGCTTTATTATAACAAGCGTTCTGGAATTCATTCAATCACAATATGACTTAAAGAAATAATTATATAAAAGCTACTCCATGCGATTGACGATTGTGTGAAAAGCAATAAAAAGGCGTGTATTTAAATACATCATTATGAAGACATTTACTGCAGTAAGCCACGCGAATATCGCATTTGTCAAATACTGGGGAAGGAAGGACAGCAAGATAAATCTGCCCTACAACACCTCGGTAAGCATGACACTGGACGACAAAGTAGCGACTACCACTTCATTGGCAATAGGAGAAGAAATAAAGAAGGATTTGCTTTTTATAAACTCTAAGCCCGTAGACTTTTCATCCAACGAAAAGTCGAAGTACATAAAAAGGTGCATAGATTACATGAGGGAGCTTGCAAAGGCAGACGTGCATTTCATAATTTCCAGCTACAACAACTTTCCTACTGGCGCAGGGCTTGCCTCGAGTGCATCGGGGAGTTCTGCGCTTGTATACCTCCTCAATAAAGCGCTGGGGTTGGGCCTTGATGAAAAAGAGATTTCAAGAATAACTAGAACAATAAGCGGGAGCGGATGCAGGAGCATATATGGCGGCTTCGTGAAATGGAGCGTTGGGGATGAAAATACTTCATATGCTACACAGATACGCGGAGATGACCATTGGAAGGAGCTTGTTGACATGATAGTGATACTTAGCGAAGACGAGAAAAAAGTCTCTTCAAGCGAGGGTCATGACCATGTGGTAAGTACAAGCGAATTGTTCAAGGAAAGGCCCAATATTGCAGAAAGGCACGCAATGCTTGCAGAGAGGGCAATCATAGAGAAGGATTTCGACACATTGGCTGAGGTGATAATGAGGGACAGCAACAGCATGCACGCTATTAACCAAGATGCATATCCCCCAATAAATTATCTCAATTCAGCTTCTATTGAGATAATAAGGAGGGTCCATGAGCTAAACAAAGGCAAATTGAAAGCTGCATATACATTCGATGCAGGCCCTAGCCCCCACATAATAACGCTCGAAGAGCATGTGGATGAAGTTAAAGAAATCTTAAATGGGATAGAGAACAAAGGAATGATATTGGCGCATGCTGGATCTGCGCCGCGCATGGTAGATAAGAACTTGATAGAAGAATTTATGATAAAAGAAGCAGTGGGGTAAATGGTAGTTTATTTGAAGTTAGGCGGGAGCCTATTGACTGACAAGGCGCAGAAGGAAAGGGTGTTTGAAGACAAGATAAGGAGGATCGCAAGAGAGATAAGGGAAGGCATGGGAAATGAAGCGATGGTTATAGGCCATGGAGGCGGCTCGTTCGGCCATTACTATGCAAGCGAATACTCGCTGGTCGAGGGGCTTGTGAGTGAAAGGCAGGCAATAGGAACAGGATATACGAGGAGGTCTATGCTTGACCTTGACAGGTTTGTTGTCTCTTGCTTTATAGAAGAAGGGATAAAAGTATTCATGCTCCAGCCTTCTTCTGGAGCAATAGCAAAA
>JAVZOJ010000014.1:0-13543 GCA_038882355.1 Candidatus Micrarchaeaceae archaeon
AACTCAACGTACTTTTAAACCTAAGTGAAATGAGGCGAGGCCTTGTGGCCTTTTCTCGAATCCTTGCCATGCGACCTATAAAAGTGCATAAATCGCGCTATATCTATTGTATGGAGGCATGGAGAATCGAACTCCAGCTTGCAGAATGTCAATCTGCCGTCCTACCACTAGACGATGCCTCCTCACAATACAAACCTCATTCCATCCTTTGCCACGTATGCATTTTCAAATTCCTTTTTTGCATCTTTTATTATGACTAGCGGGTTTTTGTACCTTGCGCTTATGTGCGTTAAAATGAGGTTCTTTACTTTTGCTTTTTTTGCAATGATTGCCGCTTCTCTTGCTGTAGAATGTTTTCTTTCTTTTGCCAAGTCTGAGTCTCTTGAGATATATGTTGATTCGTGTATCAAGAGGTCTGCGTTCTTTGCGACAACCATGGTTGCTAGGCAAGGCCTTGTATCCGAAGCGTAAACGATTTTCCTTCCTTTCTTCAAATATGTTACTTCATTCAGCCTTATTATCCTTCTTCCCACCTTTATGCTCTTATTTTTCATAAGTCTTGAGAACATCTCACCCTTTATTCCCAGCTTTATGCACTTTTCTTTATCGAATTTCCTTTTGTCTTTCTCTATGAATGCATATCCGCATGTCTTTATTGTGTGCCTCAATGAAAATGCAGAAACAAAGTAGTCTCTCGATTCGTATACCTTTCCTGGCGAGCACCCCATGATGTATATGGGGAAACTTATAAAAGGCTTGTCAAATACAATCAAGTTTCTTATGGACTTTTCCTGCCCTTTTGGTATAAACACCATTAGTGGCTCCTTTCTTTTATTCAGAGACATGGTCCTTATTAGGCCAGCAAGCCCTATTACATGGTCACCATGCGCATGGGTCAGGAATATTGCCTTTATTTTAGAAACGTTGACTTTGTACTTTATCATTTGTCTTTGGGCTCCCTCTCCGCAATCAAAGACTAGTACATCCCCATCGTAAATGACTGCTACGCTTGGCAGGGATCTTCCTATTGTTGGCACAGAGCCAGACGAACCTAGCAGTATTACATTTATCTTTATCGGCAATTATTGCACCTCTATTTCTGCAGTCTTTTCTTTCTTGTTTATATCTATTATCTTTATTCCTGTCTCCCTTTCTATGTCTTCTTTTTTGGCCCCTTTTTTGATCATTTCTATTGCGATGTTTATTTTATTCATGTTTTTCATGATTTCTTCTGCGGCTGACCTAAGCTCTTTTTCCTCTTTTGTTCTTTCTTCTATGCCTTTTTCAAGCTTCTCTATACTCTTCTTTATTTCTTCTTCTTTGCTTCTCTTTTCCTTTTCTTCAAACCTTATTTCTTTGTATACCTCGTCAAGGAGCTCGCTTATGCTTTTGAATTCGGTTGTCTCCCCATTCAAATGCGCAAGAGGAAAGAAGGAGAACTCTTTTACTTTTCCATTCTCAGTGTAGCATACTGGATTTGGCGCTTCAAAGCCCTTCCTAATCTTTTCCATTGCTTCTTCTTCTCCTATTCCGAGTGTTTCTTTGAGGTACTCAATCTCTCTTTTGTAAGGGCCAGAAATTGACGAAAGGTCTTTTTGAATTGAAGAAGATTCACCTATGGCGTACTTTTCTCCATTCAGTTCAATTTCTACGCTTCCCTTTCCAAATAGTTCTATGACAATCTTGCCCTTGTCTTTGCCCCTTTCTAAAAAGATCTCAATCACCCTATCATTTCCCCTTTGCCGAATATCCTCTATTTTTGCTCCTTTTACTATTCTTAATTTTTTCCTATTTGCTGTGATGTTCAATTTCATGTATTTTGTTTCGTTGATTGTGAAAGGCGGCATAATAAGAAGGTAAGTCTCATCATTTCCCTTTAAGACCAGTATGATTTCCCTTCCAATTTCTTTTGCGTCTCTTATTATGTAACCTTTCAGCCTTGAGAGCTCCTTAGCCAGAGCGCCTACTTCTGCAGAAGTGAGGAGCCTCAATGCTTCACCTTTCCTTCTTCCTTCACTACTTCACAAAACTCCTTGGCTAATTTTTTCGGATCTTTTGCTGTTTGAAATACAGCCCCTATCTGAACGATGTCAGCACCACTTTTCAGTGCGATTTTTACATCTTCGATGGTTGTTAAGCCCCCTCCTACTATATAAGGCACGCTTATAGAAGACTTTACCTCTTTTATTATGGCGCTTGGTACAGGACCGGAATTCTGCAATTGCGGATTTGATCCTGCGTCAGTTAATATAAACCTGTTCCCTATATATTCTCCTGCAAGAGCGAGCGCAGCAGCAATCTTTGGCTTTTCTCTTGGAACCAAGTTTACATCTCCTACCCATCCGACTGTGCCTCCTGGGTGAATGACGATATAGCCGACTGGCAAGGGTTCTATGCCTAGGTGCCTTATCAAAGGCGCAGCAAGCATCTGTACTTGGGTTATCCAATACGGGTTCCTTGCATTAAGAAGCGACATGAAGTATATTGCGTCGGCATACGGGCTTACAGTTGCAATATTTCCTGGGAAGAGTACGACCGGAACATTAACACTTTCCTTTATGCCTTTTGCTACATCATCTAATAACTTTCCTTGAGCGCCTATGCTCCCTCCGATAAGCACAAGGTCAGCGCCTCCCTCTGCACACTCCTTTGCTGTCTTTATTGCTTTTTCTGCTGTTTCATAGTCCACTGGGTCTATGAGAGCAAAGAACATTGCCCCTTTTTCCTCCAATGTATCTTCTATATACTTTTCAACTTTTCCCTTTTTCAATAAACCACCTTTTCTTTAACCAAAAATCTTTCAATAAGCTCACTTGCGCCCTCTTCTATGCTTATATTTGGCTCAAACCCGAGTTCATTTCTTATTTTTGTTATATCTATCCTCCTGTCGCTAGACAAAAATCTAAGCTCATCCCTGCTTATGCCTCTTCTTTTGAAGAGTATGTTTACCAAAACCCTGTTCAAATGCCTTTCAACCCTTGGAACTTTTAGCAGATCTGCCGCAAGATCAAAGAGAGACTTCTGTGTATAGCTATTTCCGTCGCTAAGGTTGAATATGCGCTTGCCTTTATTCCTTCTTTCTTCAGCAAGTAGAAACGCATCTACCACGTCATTTATGTGTACAATCGAAAGGTGATTGTCGCCTCTCCCTATTATGTACGCCTTTCCTTCCTTTATCGACTTGAATATTTTGAAGAATGATTCTTCAAAGCCAGGCCCATAGATCGTGCTTATTCTAAATATCGTTGAAGGAACTCTAGAATATTCCCCTATTACCATTTCTGCGTTGGCCTTGCTAAATCCATATATGTCCACAGGCCTTAATTCAGACTCTTCATTAAGCACCTCTTTCCTTCTTATCCCATAAACATCTACTGTGCTAGAGTATATTACGTGCTCGACGCCTTTCGATTCAGCAGCATCCATTATGTTTCTAGTGCCATCTACATTTACCTGAAGTATGTCTTCTTGTTTCTCCCTTTCTGTTCTTACTATTGCTGCTAGATGGAATATAACCTCAACATTCTCTACCGCACTTTGAATCTTTTCCCTATCTCTTATGTCGCCTATAACAGGTATAACTCCTGCAGGCAAAACATGGATTATTTCTTTCCTTTTTACGAGGGACCTAACTTCATATCCTTTTGCAAGGAGCGCCTCTTGAAGTTTCCTACCTAGCCTTCCTGACGCTCCTGTAACTAGCGCGACGATCCTTTTGCTAGGCATAAGATTCTCCTATTTTCCTTTTAAGCAGACTTGCCGCTATCCTCTTAATATAGCCATTTGGCATGCTTCTTGTGGCGTATTCCATCCATGCCTTTCCGAAAGGCACGAAGACGCTGATTTTCACCCCCTGGCGCGCCATTTTTTCCATCTTCTTTTTACTAAACCCAAGAGGTAGCTCGAAAGTTACCTTTCCTTTTCCGATCTTGCTTATAGCCTTTACTATTTTCTCGTCTCTCGTATGCACTACCACATTCTTCGCCTTTCCTATAACATTCTTTACTATTTTTTCTTCTTTTCCATTTTGGTCATAATATATCAACTTTACTGCAGAAGGTACCTTGTCTATCTTCTTTTTCTTGTCGCACCTTATTGCTATTCCAAACCCTTTCTTGTTGAGAAGGTCTTCTATCCCATTTATAGTATCAGTTTCTAGCCATAAAAATGTTCCTTTTTGATTTGTAGTATTGATTAGTTCATTCAATTGCTCCTTGAAAAAGGGATAATCGAGTCTATAGCCAAGCTGGTATGCAGGCACATGCACGCTGACATTTAATTCTATGCTCGATGCCCTCCTTACCAATTCCTCGTACGTCATCCTCACATACCGTGCCTTCTGCTTGTCATCAATATTGTCATAGAGATATTCTATCGTCGCTGGAAATCCTCTCTTATTCAATTCTCTTGCTTTGCTTAATGCATTGCTTATCGTAGTGCCCGCTATCTGGCTCCGTATTAGCCTATGGAGAAGCCTTTCGACAAAGCTCTCTTCGTGCAGATTAAGCACCCCACAACGAATCACTTATATTAAGAATTTATTATTATAATAATTTGCTTTGCATGGTACATTTATGGAGTTCGAATATTCAGAGCACCAAGGAATAGGAGGAAGGTATAAGGAAAAGCCAGAGGACTTTATAGTGAAAGAAATCTTGGGCAACGGCGTTATACTCGAGCTAGGAAAGAGTTATGCAAAGGAAGACATCTGCGATTGCAAAGATGGCAAATTTTGCTGGATTGTGTTTGAGAAGAGGGCATGGAGCAGCTCTAGGGCATTATATGAAATAGCGAAGCGGGCAGGCAGAGGGAGAAGGTCTATAAGCTTTGCAGGGTCGAAAGACAGGAATTCGATATCTGTGCAGCTCGGGAGCATATATGGGGCCTCACCCGAGAAAGTTCTCTCACAGAAGATCAAAGATATACGCGTTTACTCTGCTTGGCTATGCGATAAGCCCGTAGAGTTGGGAAGCAATATAGGCAATTCATTCGAAGCCATAGTGAGAAACATCGAAAGGAATGAGGCTCCTGCTCTATCGTTTATTCCAAACTTTTTTGACAAGCAGAGGTTTGGAAACAGGCTAAACAATGCAAAGATTGGCTTAATGATAATGAAAGGAGACCTTCAAGGAGCAGTAGAAGAATTCCTTCTTTCAACTGAAAATGAGAATAGCATAGCAGCAATTGAAGCAAGGAACAGGCTGAAGGCAGAGATGGATTACAAAGAAGCGAACGCGTACTTTCCGAGATTTCTAAAGGAGGAAAGGGCAGTAATCTCTTGGCTTTCTACTCATGAAAAAGATTATGCAGGGGCTTTGAGAAGGCTGCCTAGGAGCCTATTAATTATGTTTATACATGCTGTAGAGGCAGAGATCTTCAATTATTCGCTAAGAAAGAGGTTAAAGGAGAAAGACTTTTCTTCAAGAATAAAATGCGGTGCCGGATTATATGGGTTTCCCGATACAGAAAAGCCAGGGATGGATTACCCTCTATCGCCTCTTATAGGCTACAATACAAAAGATGAATATATTGGTCCTTTTGAAGAAGAAGCCATGGAAAAGCTCCAAGTCAGCAAAGAAGAATTCAAGATAAAGAGAATGCCTGAGCTTGGAATGAAAGGGTCTTTCAGACCTTTATTTGTCAATGTAGCTGATTTTTCCTGTGAGTTTGATGAGGATTCTGCGAAAATAAAATTTATGCTTCCTTCAGGCTCCTATGCCACAATGCTTTTGGAATATGTCTGCAAAGGAAAGATATGAAATAGTTTCGCATATTGAGATTCGCCGGGGCTGGGATTTTCGATGCATTCGAACCCAGAATTCCTTTCGGAAACCAGATCTCGAGTTTCGCCGACCTCTGGCGCGTTACCTGGTTCCGCCACCCCGGCATAATCTTCGGCGTTCAGCTCTTATTTATTTCTTTTTAAATAATAATAGCAAAACATTTAATTAAATCAACTTCCAATTGACATTTAAATAGTTTATATGTATAGCTATCATCTAGGTGAGTAGTTGGACATAGAAAAGGCGTTTAGGTTCTTTACCATTCCGCTAATACTCGGTGTAGATTCAGTAAGCATGGGATTTGCTATTTACCTAATAAAAATATCACTCTCTGCTTTCTCCATATTCGTCTCTATTATGTTTCTCATAACTACTATCGTAGCAGATTTCTTCAACACGATCGCTGCATTTGAGTATTATGGTTCATATGAGTATGAGAAGAAGTTCAACAATAGCAAGAAATGGAAAAGGGAATTGAGAAGATTTCCGACAGTCGCGTTGGTAGTTCCATCATATAATGAGGATCCGAGAGTAGTAAAGAAGACTTTGCAAAAGCTCCAGGAAGTGAATTACCCAAAGGATAAATATAGAATATACCTTCTTGATGACAGCATGGAGTCGATATCAGGCCAATTGAAGAGATTCTGCAAAGAAAATGGGATTGTATTTCTGCACCGCAAAGAAAGGAAGGACTTCAAAGCAGGCGCACTTAACAATTTCCTAAAGCACTCAAACAATGAAGAATTTATAGCAATATTCGATGCAGACGAATACCTAATAAACAAAAACTTCCTTCTAGATTTGCTTCCTCTCTTCGATGACAACAAGGTTGCTTATGTGCAGACTGCAAAGAGGTATGCCAACGGGGGCCTATTTGAAAATTCAATAAACCTTTTCAACAGCTTCTTTTTTAGCTTTGTACAACCAAGCAGGGCAAAGAGGAATACTTCGATTTATGCAGGATCGTGCGGAATACTGAGAAGAAGCATTATAGAAAAGCTCGGTGGTTTCCCCAAAGAGGTTTTAGAAGACACGTTCTTTTCCTTTAAGAGCAGGATAAATAACTATAAGGGCATATACGTCCCAAAGGTTTATGCATTGGGAAGGCCTTTGAAAACATTTACTGCCTTCGCAAAACAACAGTGGCGGTACAACTATGGCGGAACAAAGTTCCTCAAGAATTACATAAGCTCTATATTCAAGGTGAAGTTTTCAGTCAGGGAGCATATTGATTACATAAGCCTAGGGTTTGGGCTCAATTATCTTTCTGCAATACTTGTCATATTTACCTTGCTTTCTATACTTATAATATTTGCAAACTACCCATTCTCAAGCATTTCTCCTTCTTTCTTCTTCAACCCTTACTACATAAAGAATTATCTTGAAATATATGGAATGATAGCACTGCTCCTTTCTTTTATCGCCCCTGTGTTTGTCTCAAGGATCTATTTCGGTTCATTTACTTATGGAATTATGACCTTTTTGCTCAACTTTGCCCTTGCCATAATAAGAACTGAAGCAGCTATTGCTGCGTTGTTCAACAAAAGCCCGATAAAAGGATGGGTGAAAACCCTGTCTAAATCGAACAAAGGTAGAGCGGTAATGGCGTTGAAGAACTCTTATGCAGAAATCGCATTCTCTTCCTCCCTCTTTGTCTTTAGCGTGTTCGCGCTTCTGCAAAACAACTTTTCTGGCTTCCTTTGGCTGATATGGTATGCAGCTTTATATAGCTCCACTTTCTTCTTCTTCTTCAAATATGGATGAAAAAGGAAAGAGTTAAATATGTAGAATTATAATCTGCTTTATAACCTTTTGCAATTATTCGCAAAGATGAAAGCATGATATATTTGAAAGAGCACAACACGCCGGAAGGGAAGATTCTTGCAATGTGCGATTCAGACCTCATAGGCAGAGTCCTTAAGGATGAAGAGATTGAGATAGACCTTGACAAGTATAGGAATTTTTATATCGGAAAAGAAATGAGCGAAGAAGAGGCCTCAGATTTTGTTGAGAACTCCGACTTGCTTACAGCGAATGTCGTAGGAAAAGAATCTACTTCAGTCTTTGTAAAGCTTGGCATTGCGAAGAAAGTGGACATCCGGACAGTCAATGGGGTTCCTTACCTACACATCTACAAAATAAAATTATGAAAGCTTCTTTATTGCCTCTGCTATGTCTCCGTTTGACTCCTCTAGTGCTTTCCTTATTTTTTCTTTGTCTTGTATGCCGGTTTGGCTGGCGATGAATTCTATGTCCTCATCGTTTATTTCTGCTTTTTTGGCCTCTTCTCTGGCTTCTCCCATTATGTAATAATACTTCTCTCCCTGCATTTCCATCTCAGACACGACAGGGTTGTCTATGACTATATCCTTTTCCCTTCCTCTTATCACTACCTGCAGAGCATCTATTTCTTTCCTCTTTATTCCCAGCTTTTTCATTGCAGCCTCTATTGCTTTTGGGTCTATATTTGGAAGCATAGTTAGAGCTCTTCTTTTAATCTATATATTCCTTTTTATTTCTGTCCTTTTTCGTATTCCTTCAAAACAGACTTCTTTATTCTGTCAAACACGAGCATCAATACGGAGCACAGAACTATCGAGAAAGCCATTGGCTTTATGGGGACCTCTTTTATAAATATTCCGAGAGAAGCCACTGCAAAAGCGAATACTATGCTGCCAATCGTAGAAAGGAGCACAACTCTTGAGGGTCTTGCCGGGTTTGACCTTCTTCTAAGGCTGAATAGAAGCAGATTGTCAGTAAGAACCAAAATAAAGAAAGAGTATGATTGTAACGACCCTAAAGAAAGCCTAAAGAGCATGCTCACCGGCACGAAAGCAAGCGTAATGAAAAACAAATATATCCCTAGAGGAATGGAAGAGATAAAAAGGCCCCTTTCATTAAATTCATCAGGGCTTTTTGAATATGAAACATTGTCCCTGGCGAGCGATATGTTCACTATGTCATTGGTAAATATCAAGAGTATTAGCTGGAATGGCAGTATGGGTAAATTGTCTATTATAAGGAATGCAAATGCAGCATAAAGCACTATCTGTATAACCTTTACGATCTTTATCATTGAATATGTAAGCATCCTCTCAAAGACCTTTCTGCTATTCTTTATTGCTTCTATTATGCCTTCAAGCCCGTTCCTAACGAGCACAATGCTAGCTGCACTTTTTGCTACACTTGTTGCATCCTCGACTGCTATGCCAACCTCTGCTTGCTTTAAGGCAGGCGCATCGTTTATCCCGTCACCAGTCATTGCCACTTTATACCCTTTCTTTTGAAGCGTTTTTACTATCGTCATCTTATCTTCAGGATACACTTCCGCAAATATTGCCGCTTCCTCTACTTTTGCTTCTGCCTCTTTCTCTTCCAATCCTTTAAGAGTTCTTGAATCTATCGCCTTTCCTTCTATTCCAAGCTCCTTTGCTATGCTACCAGCGGTATGTATGTTGTCTCCGGTCAGCATCTTTATCTTTATTCCGAGCCCTTTCAACTCTTCTATAAACCTTTTTGCGTCTTTCCTTGGTGGGTCATATAGGTCTATCAATCCAATGACTTTCACTTTATTCGTTCCTTTTGCTACGCAGAGTACTTTGTTGCCTTTCTGCGCAGATTCTCTAACATGGCTTTCTATCTTTTCTTCATCTTCTTTGCTCGCTCCAAACTTCTCAATGACGCTGCTCACCGAACCTTTTATTGCCATTTCTCTTTTTGCGCCTCTTTTGTATACTGCGCAAGTGTATTTGACTTCTGGCTGGAAAGGAAAGAACTTTTCAACCGCATATTCCCTTTTTATTTCCAACTCTTTGCATTTTTCTATAATGGCATTGTCTATCGGGTCATTGTCTTCTTCCCTAGAAGCCATCAGCGCCGCAGTCAATATTTCTTTTTCGCTATGCTTGCCAATCGGAAATATTCCTTTGACGCTCATCTTGTTTTCAGTTATAGTTCCTGTTTTGTCAACGCAAAGTATGTCTACATTTGATATCTCTTCCATAGACCCGAGCTTTGTTATCAGTGCGCCTTTTTTAGAAGAATCTCTAACGCCTATTGCCATTGCTACAGTAAAAGCCGTAGGCAGCGCTACAGGCACTGACGCGAGAAGGATTACTATTCCGAATGTGAGCATTTCGCCTATTCCTAATCTTGCAAATTCTAGCGCATAGAACATAATGAAAGCTATCACCAATATGTCAAATATGATGAGGTAAAGCGCGATATTCTCTATGCTTCTCTCCAGGTGAGAGGGCGCCCTTGCTTCGTTTACAAGCTTTATGACTTTCCCATATTCTGAATTCTTTCCAGTTGCTACGACAATGCACTTTGCTTCGCCTCTCTTTATTACAGAGCCTGAATAGATCTTGTTGTCTTTCTTCTTCTCAACCTCGAATGATTCTCCAGTAATTTGTGATTCGTCAACAAAAAGCGAGGAATCCTCCATAATTATTGAATCCGCGGGGGCGATGTCCCCGAATCTCAGCCTAATCACATCCCCTGGAACAATGAGCTTTGCATCAATAAGCTTCCACGAACCATCTCTTAGCACTCTTGTCTTTACTTTTATCTTTTCCTTTAGCATTTCAACAGTCTTCTCTGCACCGCTTTCCTCTTTATAGCTCACTAATGCGTTAAAGATCAGCAGGGCAAGCGTAATTGAAAAATCGTCAATTTTTCTAAGGACAAATGAGATTATTATTACAATCTCAAGCATGAATGGTATTGGTCCTATAAATTTAGACAAAAATTTTGCTGCTCTGCTCTTTTTCTTTTCTTCTATTTCATTATATCCGTACTCTCCAATCCTTTTTGTCGCTTCGGCTTCAGAAAGCCCATCTTCGCTACTCTCAAGCCTTTTTATCATTTCTTCTGCGTACACAGAAAAATTAAGAAGCAAACATATTTAACTCTGCGAGCAGACTTTGCGTTGGCAAAATGAGAAAGCTGGGGAAGTTTACTATTGATGCAAGACCGGCGATCTAGCGACGGTGTGATGCCGCAAGGTAGCAAAATCAAGAGGCGCAATTTTAGCAGCATCTAGAAAAATATAAAAGATTTCCCTAAAAAGAAATAATATTGCCTATTTGTTGTGGTGTCATGGAGTATACAAAATTTGAGAAGGCTAGGATTATAGGCGCACGCGCGCTTCAGCTTGCTTATGGAGCGCCGCCTTTGATAAAAGTCCCAAAAGGAGTTTATGAGCCTTTGCAGCTCGCAGAGCTTGAATTTGAAAAAGGCGTCATACCTATTGTTGTAATAAGAGAAGAGGGAAAGGAAAATGAAGAGTGAATATGACGTTATTGTTGCTGGAGGAGGAATAGCAGGATCATTGGCTGGAGCTGCCGCAGCAATGAACGGAGCAAAATGTGTAATAATAGACAGGAATGACTATTCTGCCATTGGAAAGAAGACAAATTGGGGATGGGTCTGCGGGGATGCTGTCGCAAAGAGCCATATCGATTTTATTCATGAAAAAATAGGAATAAGCATATCAGAACCTGAAATAGTTCAAAAAGTAAAAGGGGTTTACGTTTTGAGCCCGGACCTGGAAAGAAGGTTCCTATTTGAAGGCGAAGGCTACACGCTAGATAGACCAAAGCTCGCAAAAAAGCTCATTGACTTCGCAATGAAGAATGGAGCAGAATATTTGCCTCTTTACGAGGTCGAAGGGCCCATCTTCGAAGGAAATAAAGTGGCTGGGGTATTCGGCAGAAACGAAAAAAATGAAAGATTTGAAATGAAAGCAAAGGTAGTCATAGATGCGCTTGGGATTGCAACGACTCTGAGAAGAAGGCTGCCTGAGAATGAGTATATAGAAAGAAATGTAAGTATAGAAGACATTGAGTCTACGGGGAGATATATTATTAACTTCGCAGAAAACGTAAAAGATGAAAATTATTACGACCCAGAGAATGCACTTATTCACCTTAACCAAGTGTTGGCACCTGGAGGTTATGGATGGGTATTTCCAAAGGGCAAAAATAGAGTAAATGTGGGAGTGGGGGTTGAGAAGAACAGCCTGGAGATAAGAAACAAAAAGCTTGGAAAAAGCGACAACTTGCATTCATTAATCGATGAATATGTAAGGTGGAACAAAGCAATAGGCGATTACAGCATAGACCAGCAAGACAATAATGGAAAAGGCTACTGGTCTGTTGCAGTGAGAAGGCAATTTGAGAGCATTGTTTATTATGGATACATGGGGGCAGGAGATAGCATGGTAATGCCAAACCCGATAAGTGCAGGGGGCATAGGCCCTGCAATGGTCTCTGGAGTAATTGCAGGAGAAGTCGCAGCAAGCGCATCAGCAAACGGCGCAACCTTTGAAGAATTGTGGAAGTACAACGTGGAATATAACAAGGTTTACGGAAACAAAACGGCAGCGCTCGAAGCATTTAGGGTATATTTGCAGTCCTTAAACAACGATTTGCTTAACTATGGGATGAAGAACTTTATAACTGAAGAGGAAGCTGTAGTGATAAGCTATGGAAGGATACCTGAACTGAGCCTGACTAAGAAAGTGGAAAAGTTAATCCATGGAGTGGGAAACATAAACGCCTTTAGAAATCTTTTGTATGTATTAAATGTGATGAAAGAGCTAAATTCATTATACGCTCGCTATCCTTCAAACTACAAAGACTTTGTTTCCTGGAAAGAAAGCGTAAGGAAAGTGATCAAAGATGTGAAAGAGAGATTCAGGCCCAATCCAGTATAGTGTTGGTTAAATGGAGGTAAAGATCCAAGCCCTTTTATTCTTCTCTTCTATCGCGCTTATTATTCTTGCTGGAATATTCTTTCGAATTTCCATGCTTAAGTATTTTGGCTTTTACGAACCCGATGGGTACTATCATTATTCTATCATAGTGCAGGTAATAGAAAATGGGTTTAGATTTCCAAAATATGATGTTTTGTCAGGGTGGCCGCAACATACTCTTTTCAACACTGAGCCTGAAGGCCTTTATTGGGTGACACTCCTTCCATATTTATTCTTAAGGTATTTCGGAGTAAGCGTATATAATGTAATGAGGCTAGTCCCTGTTGCATATGGAATCGCTGACATAGTGGGAGCATACTTTTTGTCAAGATACTTATCTAAGAACAAAATCTTCAGTCTTCTTGTACTGCTCTTTGTATCTTTGAGCCTTGGAGACGCTGCAAGGACCTCTGCGCTAATTTACCGAGGCGACGGATTTGTAACGATATTCCTTATTATATCGCTTATATTCCTTGTTAAGGTATTCAAGTCTTCAAACTGGCTTGAAAGCTTTTCGTTCGCTTTCTTATCCGCAGTCTTCTTGTCGCTTTGCAATTTTGTGTGGAATGGCGCGCCTTTTGCTACCGCGATATACTATATTTCTGTTGGGTTAATTATCTCTCTCTCCTTTATCTTTTTGAATGACAAAGATTTAAACAATTCATTATATGCGATAGCCGCGATAGTGATTTGGTATGTAATTTCGAATTTATACAAAGCGTGGGACCTATTTCTCTCTCAAACGTTTACAGGAAAATACTTTATTTCTTTGATTCTGTTTTTGCTCTTGGGCTGGATTCTTGCAAAATCAATGCTTAACAGAAAGTCAATAACAAAGCATTTTGTGCTGAGAGGAGCAATAGTCATTTCTTTTTCAATCCTTGTAATACTTCTTGCAAGGGAGCTAGAGCCTGCGCTGTTTTACCAGGTATTTGTAGGAAATGGATTTATAGTTACAAATAGCTTCTCAGCAACAATAGAAGAGCTACAAAGCCCTACCGCG